>JAFGFV010000163.1 GCA_016930895.1 Spirochaetales bacterium
ATCAGCGTGCTGAGCAGGGGCTTTCCGCCGGGCACGACCATCTCCTTGGAGTCGTTGATCGTGATCTTGACGTCCCCGTAGTTCCCGACGGTGAGATCGGCGATGACCATCAGGACCGCCAGGGCGGTGCCCAAAGCGGCCATGGCTCCGACGGTGATCAGAAATGTCGTCAGCATGCTCCTGCCTTCCCTCTACTTCAGGTGATGTTGATCATTCCCGCGAAGCCCATGAAGGCCAGGGCCATGATTCCGGCGATGATCAGGGTGATCCCCGCCCCGGTCAGGCCGTACGGCACCTTCGAGCGGATGTTGAGCTTGGTCCGGATCCCGGCCATGGCGACGATCGCCAGCGCCCAGCCGATCCCGCTCCCGGCCCCGTAGGCAAAGGAGGCCAGGAAGCTGTACTCCCGGATCACCATGAACAGGCTTGCCCCCAGGATGGCGCAGTTGACCGTGATCAGGGGCAGGAAGATGCCCAGGGCCGAGTACAGCGAATCGGACACCCGCTCGATGATCATCTCCACGAGCTGCACGAAGGCCGCGATCACGATGATGAAGGCGATGTAGCGCAGGTACACGATGTCCAGGGGCACGAGGATGTAGTAGTACACCAGCCAGTTCAGAACGCTCGTGACCGCCATCACGAAGATCACCGCCGCCCCGAGGCCGACGGAGGTCTTGACCTCCCGGGACACGGCCAGAAACGAGCACATGCCCAGGTAGTTGGTCAGGAGGATGTTGCTGGTGAAAATGGCCGCGAAGAAGACCCCGAAAGTGAACAGCCCTTCGCTCATGACTTGCCTCCAGCCGCAGACGGGGCTGGCGCGCCCGCAGCCGGGGCTGACGCCGGCTTCTCCTTGAGAAAGATTCCCTTTACCACCCAGATGAACAGCGCCAGCATGAAGAACGCCCCGGGGGCCATGATCATGATGTTCCAGTTGACCCACCAGTCCCCGAGCACCCGGTAACCCCAGATCGAACCGGAGCCCAGGAGCTCCCGCAGGAAGGCGATGATCAGCAGCACGTAGGAGTACCCCAGCCCCGAGGACAGCCCGTCCACCAGGGACAGGCCCGGCGGGTTGGAAAGGGCAAAGGCCTC
Organism: Spirochaetales bacterium; assembly: GCA_016930895.1. Next base: position 1,099 of record JAFGFV010000163.1, read on the forward strand.
CGCCCGGCCCATGACGATGCAGTTGGTGATGATCAGGCCCACGTACGGGCCCAGCTGCCTGGAGATGTCGGGAAGATACGCCCTCAGGGCGATGTCCACCAGGATGACCCACGCGGCGATGATCAGGGTCTCGACCATCATCCGGATCCGCCCCGGGATGAAGCGGCGGAGAGCCGACACGGTCAGGTTCGACAGTCCCGTCGTAAAGATGAGCCCGGCGCACATGACCACCGTGTTCCGGAGAACGTTGGTGACCGCCAGGGTCGAGCAGATCCCCAGGATCTGGACGAAGACCGGGTTGTTGACCCCGATTCCGGAGGTGAAGGTCTGCCGGTACTTGTACGTAGCTTTCATGGTACGCTCCTGGCTACCGCCCCTGGATCGCCTTTTCCGCTTCCGCCAAACGGGTGTTCAGGATCCCCCGCACCCCGTTCACCGTGTTGGTGGCCCCGGTGATGGCCTGGAACTCCTCGGTCCCCGTCGCTTCCCCCTCCGGCACCACGGTCAGGGGCCAGCGCTTACCCCGGAACTGCTCCTTGAACCAGTCTTCCGTGATCCGCGCCCCCAGGCCGGGAGTCTCGCTCTGCTTCACGAACTCGATCCCGGTCAAGGTTCGCAGGTCCTCCTGGACCCCCACCACGGACTCGATCTCGCCCCACAGCCCGGCCCCCGCCACGGGCAGCACGTAGCTCTGGAACTGCCCGTCGGGACCCAGGATCTCGTAGTACTTGATGGTGCCCTCCTCGTCCGTGACCTCGCGCACCCGATCCTCGTACAGCTGGTTGGCCTCGACCCCGCTCTCCGGAATCGGCAGCCCCGCAGCGTAGAGCACGGCCCTGCGCAGCACCAGGCTCTCGTTGAGCCGGATCGTGTCCCGGGTCACGACGTAGATGAGAGACAGGGCGGAGATAAAGACCACGGTCACGATGAACATGAAGGCGATGGTGAACAGGCTCTTGCCGAGCTTGCCCGGCGCTCTGGGCGCGCCCGCCTGCGCCTTGTCGCTCATGCCGCTTTCCTCTTCTGCCTTCCCTGCTTGATCAGGTAGTCCAGGATGGGCGCGAACATGTTGGCGAGCAGGGTGGCGAACATGACCGCCGCCGCCCAGGCGGAGAAGGTCCGGATCACCACCACCATGATCCCGAAGAACAGCCCGTAAATCCAGCGCCCCAGGTTCGTGGTCTGGGAGGCGGAGACCGGCTCGGTGATCACGAAGAGCACCCCGAACACGAAGCTGCCCGCGAGCAGCGCGTACAGGGGCATGAGCGCTCCCGGGACCCCGGCAAGCCAGAACACCGTATCGGCTGCGAGAAAGCCCCCCAGCCCGCCGACCACGATCTGCCACGCGGCCGCCTTCTTCCAGATGATGTAGATACCCCCCAGAACCAGGAGGATCGCGCTGGTCTCGCCGAGGCTGCCGGAGACGTTGCCGAGAAGCAGGGCCAGCCAGGACGGTGCCGCGCTGGCGCCCGCGCCCCCGCCCGCCAGACCCAGGGGGGTCGCCTGGCTGACCGCGTCCGCGGCGTAACGGGCGAAACCTCCCGGGAAGCTCCAGAAGGGTTGCACCCAGCGGGAGGTCAGCTGCACGCCGAAGCTGACGTACAGGAAGGCCCTGCCCACCATGGCCGGGTTGAACACGTTCTTGCCGAAACCGCCGAAGACCATCTTCCCGAACAGGACCCCGAACAGGATTCCCAGGGCCACCATCCAGTAGGGAATGGTCGGAGGCAGGGACAGGGCGAAGATGAAGTTGGACACGAACACGGCGGAGCTGACCGGCTCCTTGCGCGGCCGGAGAAACAGGTATTCGGTCAGGAAACCCACCGCGTTGGAGATGGCCAGGATGACCAGGCTTCTCCAGCCGAACAGATACACGGACCCCAGCACTGCCGGGACCAGGGCGTACAGGACCCGAACCATGGGCGGCTGCCATTGGATGAGCTTCCGGCTCTTGGCCTCTGCCATGCGCGAACACCTCCGCTGATTGCTCAGGGTAATTATTCGCATTTTTTTCCCGCCTTGGCAAGACGGCGCGCCTGGCGCTATAGTGGGGCGGCCATGACCCTGGGCTTCCGCCTGACCCTCAAGCGGCTCCGCGACGGCCGGATGTGTCTGTCCGTGCCCGTGTTCTATCGGGCGCTTCTCGGAGGGATCGGGCTGCTCATCCTGCTGGCGCTCCTGTTCACCGCGCCCCCAGGGGAGGACCGGGGCCTGTTCGTCCCCGCCAATACCGTGCCGCTGATCGTGGCCCTGCTGTCCCTGCTGGGGGCCCTCTATCACGAGCGCTGGATCTTCGACCGCCCCGGCGACGCCGTGATCCATCGTGTCGGGGTGGCCTTCATCCGCTCCGTCCGCAGGTACCGAATTTCGGAGCTGACGGGGCTGGAGCTGGAGGGGACGCATGGTGGGCGTGTCCCGGCCCCGGGGTTGCTGATGGGCAGGAGAGGCCCGCTCCTGACCCTGTGGCTGAACGGCCGAGACCGCTCCCAGCACCGCCTCGAGACCTACGCCCCTGCGCAGGGGGGCCGCGCAGCCGAGACCGCCCGGGCACTCGCCGAATACTGCAGTCTGCCGCTGCGCGAAGCGTAAGACAGGCCCGTGCAGCCTGGAACAGCCCCGCGAAGCGCGGCCGAGTCTACCAGAACAGGAAGCTGCGGAACTTCAGGCTCTCCACCGCGCCGGTGTCCGGGTCCCAGCCCAGCACGCCGATCTGGCGCCTGAAGCGCTCGTGGGTGCCGCCGATCAGGTAGACCACGCCGCCCTGGCTTGCCGCGCCGAAGTCCGAGAAACCCCGCGGCAGGCGAGCGACGACGCGGCAGGTGATGGCTTCCGCCGCTGGGATCACCTCCACCACCTCGTCGACCCGCCGCCCCTCCCATCCCCCGATCAGGTACAGCCGCCCGCCGGACTCGACCGCGCTCGCCCGGGTGCGGCTGGAGGGCAGGTGCCCGACCCGCAGGGTCCGGCCGTCCTCCGGGTCGATCTCCACGATCTCGTCGAGATAGCTCCCTCGCTCGTCCGCCCCCCCGAGCACGTAGATCCTGTCTTCGTACCACGCCGCGGCGATCAGCTCCCGGGGCGAAGGAAGCCTGCCGATCACCGCGCTCCGCCCGCTTGCGGGGTCTATGCGCAGGATCTCGTCCCGGTGCCGGGTGCCGTCCCAGCCGCCGAGGTAGAATACCCCGGCGCCGGTCCCGCCTGTCGCTCCGACCGCAGCCCCGAAGGTTCGCGGCCCCGGCAGACCGCCGACACGCACCGCCGCCATCTTCACGGCGTCGAACACCAGGATGTCGTCGTAGACCCTCCTGCCGTCGTATCCCCCCAGGAGGCAGATCTTCTGATCGAAGGCAGCGGCCCCCATGCCGAAGCGGGGACTCGGCAGCGTCGAGACCTCATGGATGCGCAGACGTTCGACATCGATCTCGTACACCTCGTCGTAGTTCTGCGCGGCCCGGTCCCGGCCGCCGAACACGTACACCTCTCCGCTGTTCACTGCCGCCGCGGTGACCCAATCTCGGGCTGTCCAAGGCTGGAACAGCACGAAGCGGGATGCCCAGATAAGCAGCAGTACGAGGGCTCCGATCACGGACAGGTACGCGGCCAGGGTCAGCTTGGAGCGTTTACGCTCCTCCTCCGGTTCGCTCTTCACGGCGGCACTCCTCTCGACAAAGCGGCGGGTCGCGAATCGGAACTCTCCCCACTCCAGCCTCTTGTCCAGGCGGTCGGGATCGAGGTTCTTCCATACCACGGATCCTGCGACGCCCACCATGAGCAGGCAGACCGCCGCCCAGGCCGCCAGGATCCCGGCGTACGGGAGACCGGTCAACTCGCTCAGGATCGCGGCGTCGTTCCGCGACCGGCGGAAGGCGAAGCCGACCAGGTCCCGAAACACGTCCACGAGGCAGAGCACTCCGATCAGGTCGGTGATATACGGAGAGAACCAGAACTCCCGGAAGAACAGGGTCACGAGGAACAGCCCGGCCAGCAGCCCGTACGCCCAGCCGAAGGGATTGCGCACGAACACGAGCGTGTTCACCAGGACCAGGAGGCCCAGACCCAGGTAGAGCGAGCGCTTGAGCGGATAGTGATGGCTTGACCCGATCAGCAGGCTGCCGATCAAGGCGGTGCCGAGGTAGCCGGCCGAATACACCGGAATCGCCATGCCTCCGGACAGGCTGATCATTCCGGAGCGGTGGGAAATCACCTCGATGGTGTGCACGCCCCCTCCGGTCAGGAGCACGGCCAGCGCGTGGGAGATCTCGTGAAGCAGGACCACCAAAACCCGCAACGGCCGAACCGGCACGGTGTTCCAGAGCAGCAGAAACACCGCAAAGGTGAGCCCATTGCGCACCAGCCAGCGCCTGCGCAGAAGCGTCAACGCCCCCTCCCGACTGGCTTCCGCAGGCCAACCAGCTCGAGGCCGTCGGGGGTGATCCTCCGGGAGCTCTCGCCAAAGCCGTGTCTTCGGTACAGCTGCAGGGCCGGGATGTTGGCCCGGGCGGTGGACACTTCCAGAGCGGCGGCCGAGCAGATCCCCTCCAGATGCTCGAGGAGCCTGGAGGCAACCCCACGCCTCCAGGCTCGGGGATGCACGACCAGTCGGCAGATCTCCACGACCTCGCCGTCCCGGCGCCATGAAATCACACCCAGAGGCCTGTTCCCCTGGAGCAGGGCGTGGAAGCTCTCCCCGGAAGCCCGGAGAGTGGCAGCGGTGTCCCGCAGAGCCGGAATCGCGCGGTAGCCAATGAGCTCGGCCTCGCGGTGATAGGCCAGGCGCTGCAGGCGCAGAAGCTGGCGGACGACCCTCTTGTCACACAGGTCGACCTTCCGGATCACCCCGCGCGGACGCCGCACCCCGCCTTCCACCCCTATCGGCCCCTCGATGCCCCCGCACGGCCCCTCAGATCTCCCGCCAGCGGTGACAGGCCACGATGTGCCCCTGCCCTGTGTTCTCCAGCTGCGGCTCCACCTCCCGGCAGATGTCCCTGGCGTGGGGGCAGCGGGGATGGAAACGGCAGGCGGTCGGCGGATTGACGGGGTTCGGCACATCCCCGGCCAAGATGATCCGCTCCCTCCCGGTTTCCGGGTCGGGGATCGGGATCGCCGACAGCAGGGCCTTGGTGTACGGATGTAGGGGCCGGTCGAACAGCTCTGCGGTCGGGGACAGCTCCACGATCTTGCCCAGGTACATCACCGCGATCCGGTCGCTGGTGTACTTGACCACCAGCAGGTGGTGCGTGACGAAGAGGTAGGTCAGCTGGAAATCCCGCTGCAGGTTCTTCAAGAGGTTCAGGATCTGGGCCTGGACCGACACGTCCAGGGCCGAAGTGGGCTCGTCCATCAGGATGAATCGCGGATTGGTCGCCAGGGCCCGGGCGATCGCGATCCGCTGACGCTGGCCCCCGGAGAACTCGTGGGGATAGCGCTTGAGGTGCCCGGCGCCCATGCCCACCACCTCGAGCAGCCCCAGGACCTTGCGTTCCACGTCCCGGCCCCGCAGCAGTCCCTGGGCCACCAGCGGCTCCGCCACGATGTCCTTGATCAGCATCCGGGGATTCAGGGAGTTGGATGGGTCCTGGAAGACGATGTTCAGCTTCTGGCGCAGGGCGCGGATTGCCCTGGCGCTCATGCGGGTCACGTCCATGTGCTGGCGCATCGCCTCCCCGCGAGCCTTCTCGCCGTCGTGGCCTGCAGCCAGCAGCCGCTCCACTTCCTCGATCTTGTCCTGGGGCTGGTCGAAGTAGATCCGTCCCTCGGTCGCCTCGTGGAGCCTCAGGATCGTCTTGCCCAACGTTGTCTTACCGCATCCCGACTCCCCGACCAGCCCGAGGCACTCGCCCTTGGCGATCTTGAGGTCCACTCCGTCCACCGCCTTGACGTTGGCCACGGTGCGACGGAACACCCCCCCCTTGACGGGGTAGTACTTCTTGAGCCTGCGGATGTCGATCAGTGCGTCGCTCATGCGCTCTTGTCCGTGTACAGGTAGCAGGCCACCCAGTGTCCCGGGGCGTGCTCCACCAGCGCCGGCTTGCGCTCGCTGCAGACGTCCATGCGGTGAGGGCACCGGGGATGGAAGCGGCACCCGGAGGGCGGATCGATCAGGTTGGGCACGGAGCCCGGGATGGTGGCCAGCTCGCCGGTCTGCTCCACCTTGGGCACCGAGCGCAAGAGGCCCTGGGCGTACGGATGCAGCGGGTTGCGGAACAGCTCGCGGACCTCGGCGGTCTCCGCAATGTCCCCGGCGTACATGACCGAGGCCCGATCGCAGACCTCGGCCACCAACCCGAGGTCGTGGGTGATGAACAGCACCGAGGAGATGGTGGTCTCCTTCAGGGACTTGATCAGGTCGATGATCTG
>JAFGFV010000164.1 GCA_016930895.1 Spirochaetales bacterium
GAAGGCCCGGGCCACCTGGGGAGCGATGAACAGGGCGTCCTCCTCCTTGACCTTGAGATCGCGCATGGTGTCGATGGCGATGCCTGCTATGCCGTCGCTGGTGTACTCCCGGGCGAAGTCGCGGAACCCATAGGGGTGGCTCGGGATGCGCTCCACGAACAGGCTCTCCAGGCGCAGCACGTTGCCCCTGATCGAGGCCGCCCGGATGGGACAGGGGTAGGTGATCAGGGAGCCGGTCTCCACGTCGTAGATGAACTTGCCGTCCGGCCAGCGCTTCAAGGTGATGTCGTGGGCGTGGTAGTGGCCGGTGAACACCAGCCGCACGTTGTAGGCGGCCAACATCCAGGCCACCTGGGGGAAGTCCTCTACGAGGTAATCGCCGTAGTGCTTCTCCTGGCTGGGATAGTGCTCGACGATCCCGTGATGCACCATGGCCACCACCGCCTTGCCCTGCACGGCCGCATCGGCCAGGACGGCGTCCATCCAGCCCAGAGTGGCCTCCGAGAGGCGTCCCCCCACCGGACTGTGACCGTCCACGGGCTCCTCCAGGTACAGGCAATCGTCCAGGGCCAGGACCCGGAGCCCGGGCAAGGGCTCTGCCACGTAGGAAAGGGAGGCGGGGTCGCGGTCCAGGGCCTCTGCGTAGCCGAACTCCGCGTAGATCTCGGCGAACTCCTCCGGGCTCACCGAGTCCACCGGGAACTCCTCGTCCCCCTGGTAGCGGTAGGCTTCCGGATTCAGGATGTCGTGGTTGCCGCAGATCACGAAGACCCGCTTGCCGCCGGCTTCCAGGGCCCGCAGCTGTTCGGCGACCTGGAGGTGGGAGCTGCGCTCCCCGTCCTTGGTCAGGTCCCCCGGCACGATCACCAGATCCGCCGGGATGCCCTGGACGAGCCGCATCGCCTCGTCCAGGATCTCGGCGCTCTCCCGCAGGAGCTTGCGGTCCCCCCGCAGATAGCGCTCGATGGCCGGGCCGTCGCCCCACAGCCCCGGATCCATGTAGTGCAGATCGCTGAGCACGACAAAACGCACGTCCGGGTACGCCGGAGCCTGCGCGAGGGCGGCCTGAAGCTCCCGGTCGCTCTCGTAGCTCGCCCTGGGAAAGGTCGCGCAGGAGGCAACCGCCAGGGCGGCGGCGACTGCCACGACGCACGGGATCGGTCGAGTCTTCATGGGGACCCCCTCTCTTGCTCCTCCGTCCGCGGTCAGATCAGCGTTGCGGACGAAGGCTACCCTACCCTTACTATTATAGGGTTAATGCAGCTCGAATCGCCACCCTGTGTGGGGTTGTCAGGTGAAGTGCAGCAGCGACAGCTCGGAGCGGCCGATCAGCACGGTGTCCGACGGGGCCAGGCGGACGTACTTCTTGGCCGGAATTCTCTCGCCGTTTACGTAGGTGCCGTTCGTGCTGTCCAGGTCCTCGACGAAGTAGTCGTTCCTGACCTTCTGCACCACCGCGTGGAAACGAGAAACCAGCATGTCATCGAGGCTGATGGAGTTGGCTGGGTCCCGGCCGATGGTGATGCGGCTGGCGATGGGAATGCGCCGGCCCTGGAACACGATGAACATGGTGCCGCGGGCGCGCATGCCTGCCAGGCGCTTGCCCACCGTGCTGTCATAGATGATCGTGCGCTTGTGGTCGTCCCCTTCGGGCTTCTCGGCCTGCCCTTTGCTCGCACTCATCCCCGTTCCCTCCCCGGTGCCCGCCAGTCTACCGCCCATTGTAGCACGCCGGCGGGCTTCGTCAACGCGGGCGACCCTGGGCCCGCGGCCGCCTGGAAGATCATGACCCCTCTGCTCCGGCCAGCAGACCCTGGAGGACGCCGCGCTCGCGGTCGGTCAGGCTCACGCGCTGGTGGCCGTACCAAACCACGATCCGCTGCGCCCTCCTGAGCCTGGCGACGAGCTCCTCCTCCAGAACGAACGACAGCCGCGTCGTGAAGCGGGGCGCGCCCACGAGCCGCCGGCTGGTCCGGGGCTGCCGGTCCCGCAGGGCAACCTCCTCCCCGTCCGCCTCGATCACGAGAGTGTCGGGGGCAGACATGTCGTTGTACGTCAGGGTCACGACCAGCCGGCACTCGCCGCCCTCGCGGGTAACGGCCTTGTGCATGACCAGCTTCAGGGAAGTGAAGGACTCGAATTCCACGAAGCCGCTGCTGCGGTACAGGACCTGGCCCGACTGCAGCCCGCCGCTCCCCGGGGGCGCATACGGGGTCATGCAGCCTGCCAGGAGCGTCAGTCCCATCGCGACTCCCGCCAAGCAGACCCGGATCCTCTTCACGGCGCATCCGCGAGCTCAGACCAGCAACCGTGCCTCACGACGGGTCGTGAGGAAGGCAGACCCGCGCCGCGCGCAGGTAGGCGAAGGGCGTCTCGGCGAGAAAGTTCGAGACCCGGGAGGTGTAGACGTCGGCGTAGCGCTCCACCTGCCGGGCGAAGAGGCTCTTGTCGCTGCCGGCACGCATCAGGGGACCCCAGGTCGGGTTGCCCATCTCGCCGAAGGCCTTGGCCAGCGGCGCGATGGTCGCATCCAGGGACAGGCTCGCCTCGGCGGTGCTCTTGATGGCCTCCTCCAGCGCCTCCGCCTCCTCGTCCGCCCCGGAAGCGTAGCCCTGCTGCTGGCGTTGACGGGCCAGGCGCAGCCGGGCCAGGCGGTTGTCGAGCTCGGTCTTGCGGGCCATCAGCTCCTTGAGCTCCGCGTCCGCCTCCTGCGACTCCTCCAGCGCCCGCACCTCCGGTTCGATCTCCCGGAGGATGAGGGCGGTGCGCCACCGGAGCATCTCCTTGCTCACGTGCACGTCCCCGAACAGGTGGTCCCCCACGTACAGGATCTGGGC
>JAFGFV010000165.1 GCA_016930895.1 Spirochaetales bacterium
CCGCTGTGGTGGTGGAACTGGTAGACACGCTAGCTTGAGGGGCTAGTGCCCGTTTAGGGCGTGGAGGTTCAAGTCCTCTCCACAGCATCAATTACGTATCACGGAGTCAGGCAGTCCGCACAGGTTTCGAAGGCTCCCACCGCCGGCAGGCCGGGCTATTCGGTCTGCAGGATGGGGCGATCGGAATACACATTCCTCCTGCTCCTCGATCGCCTCGAGCAGCGTGTCGGTTGCGTCCGTGTAGTACTGGATGTCGATCCTGTTGGCTATGTCATCGGAGAGATCCATCAGCTGCCGGCGCGGGCTCACCGGCAACAAAGTCCCCGAGGTTCCTTCTTCCACGGCAGTCTGGGCTTGAGTCACGGCGTTGGGAACAGGTGGCTCTCGCCGGTCCCTCGCGGTTAGAGCTCGGCCAGGTTGCAGCTTCGCTCCACGAAGGGCACCATGCGAAGGAAAGGGACATCTTTCTGTCGCCCGATCAGCGCCGGAGGCTCGAGGCCATGGAACGCAAGAGACAATCCTTCCACTCGGCGGCGGAGAGCTCGTTTCTGCCGCGCCTCAGGGTGTCGACCAGATCCCGGTGGGAGAGCTGGATGTCGCCTCTCGCCTCGACCTCGAAGGGTCGACCGCTCGACTTCTGGGCGAACAGCGGGTCGTAGACTAGGGTTGTCTCGAAATAGAATCTGCCGGCAAGCATGCACTAATCGCGGACGTACATGCCTCGGAGTTGTCCCAACACCGTTCCGCGATCTGCGGAGATTCCCAGGCTTCTGAGATCGAGAGCCTCACTGTGCATCGCGGCCAGAAAGCGGCGCATGTCCTCCCTCACCAGAGCGGGAACAGCCTCGGCAAACGTCGGATCGACGACGGTGGACAGGCGAAAGACGTCGTTCCTGTGTTTCCTGATAGCCCGGCTGTCGATCGGCTCTCCGGCCTCCTTGCGACCGGTCATCTCGAGCCAGGCGCGAACCTTGAGGGGAAGCAGGTGCTCCTGCCCGACGATGGGAAGAGCGTCGATGCTCCGGATCCCGTTCTTGAGAAAGGAGTAGTAGGTATCATCCAACAGGATGGCGGAAAGGCTGGATGCCATACCGCCGGCTGGTATCGGGGTCAGATGACCTCCGCCCCTCGGGGTCAGAAGATTCGGCCGGACCGAGAACAGCTCGAGCATGGAAGGGTACCCTGGTTGGTCCGGGGCGGCGAAGCGGTAGAACTTGGGCTTCCCTGACTCGGCCTGTTGGATGCGATACTCTCCCATGCGGACGAACTCCCAGAACGATGAGAAGAATGCCGGGTCCAACAGGTCCACCTGGAGAACGATATCCAGGTCCCGGGTTGCCCGAAACCCCAGCCCCGCCTCTTCCATGATCACGTCACACGCGGTGCCTCCGATGAGGACGAATTGATGGGTATGGTCCCGAAAGTGCCCTCGGAAACGATCGAGCCCCTCTACCACCGCATTCCGTCCAGCAGATCTTCCAGCGCCACCTCGATCCGCTCATCCACGGTTCCATCCAGCGACAGGAAGAGCGACAGGCGATCCACTTTGCCGGCCCTGGCCGTGAGGTCCGGCCGGTAGCTCCACAGCTCCACCTCGGTGGAATGGGGGTCGGGCGTTTGCAGCTCTGCCAGCCCGGTCCGGCTTCGCATCCGGGTCCAGGCCGACCTGCAAGTGGCGATTACGGGATTCCCGGGGCCAGCGAGATCGGTGTATTGAGACAGGGCCGTCAGCCCGGCGTACGGGCCTAGAGAGGGGCCGGCGGCCCCGTTTACGTACGTCCGCCGCAGAACCGGCGATCGCAGGAACCGCCTGGCTTTCTGCCAGCAGGCCGGAGCCGGTTCGTTGAGTTCCCAGAGACGACGTTTGCCGCGCACCGAGTGTTCCCCTATCCCGGCGTCCTGCAGCTCGTCGAAGGCCCGGGTCATGGTCATCGGGGTGTATTTCAGCCGCTCGGACAGTTCCAGGGGAGAGACGGGACCGGCCAACCCCGTATTCAGCGCGTAGAGCAGGGTTGCCTGAGTCGAAGGAGTGAACGATGGCCCCAGCGCACGGCTCCTCCTGAAGTACTCACGAAGATCCACACCCAGCACGGGAAGATAGAGCTGGTTCCCGGGGACTGCGAAGGGAGTCTTCTGCTGGACGAGCCGCCGGCGGTTGTGGCTGTCAATCGCCCCACTCACGTACACCACTTCCCCCGACCATCTGCGCTGGACCTGCGTGACCTGCTTGGCTATGGACGCGGGCGTGAGCGCGTCCGAGCCCTTGTCCATCATCAGAAGCAGCGGCGTTCCCAGCAGCGATGTACGGGAGAAACCGTAGGAGTCCCTGAGGAAGAGGGGGAGCCGTTCCGCTTCCGCCCAGGGCTCGGCCTCTACGCGGACCCCGAGTACGTCCCAGAGATACCGAATGAGCTTTCGCTCAAGGTCTTCTGTGCCGGCCACATTCATAACACTCATCTGCACAATAACATTGTCGATGTGATTGTGCAAGGCGATGTTACTATCGTCAGGCGCCCAACTGCGGATTTCCCGGCGCGGGGCCCCGTCTATTCGATCTCCTCCAGCTCGGCCCACTCGTCGTTCACCGGCACTTCCCGCTCGTAGATGTTCAACACCAGCCGATTGAG
>JAFGFV010000166.1 GCA_016930895.1 Spirochaetales bacterium
CAGGAGGACGAAGAACAGCTCCCGGAGAATGGGATACAGGTCCTCCCTGCTCAAACGCAGAAACACCCCGTCCATCACGAGTCCGGGCGGAAGCAGACCTTCGGCCCGAATCCCCGGGTTGAAAGGCACGCTCACGCGCAGGTGGAGCAGCGGCCGGAGAGCGTAGTCCGGCTCCCCGGTCCACGGAGCCCGCCCGTCCGCGCTCTGCCCGACCAGCTGGCGATCGAGGGACAGAAGGTAGTAGACGCCACCCTCGGGGCTGTATACGGAGAGGAGCCTGAGACGCGGGGTTCGGCGGAGGTTGTCCCGCATCGCGGTGGCCAGGGAATCGCTTTCGAACCCTCCCTCCGCCAGGACCGCGGACAAGAGCGCCACGCGCAGGGCTTGCAGCTCCTGTCGGGATGCCTTGCGGTTTTCCTCTTGACGCGCGTGGATTCGGTAGCCGCCCAGGGCTACGAGGACAAGCAGAAAAGCAATGCTTATGATATAATAAATAACGAGGACTTTCCTGTTCATCTAATCCTATTATTGGCGGAAACGGAAAGTCCTGTACAGAAAATATTCGTCTCCCGCAGGGGCGCGGGACGGGGCACGACGGGACAGCCGAGCGGCGGGAGGGTCCGGGGGCAGGGCAGCCACGCAGCGGGATGGCCCGCGGCGCCGGAACAGGAGGCGGAGGGAGGCGTTCATGAGCGTGCGCAGGCGGAGCCTGCCGCCCGGCTGGTACCCGGGCGGGAAGGGCGCGACTCTCGCAGAGATCGAGGGGTTCGAACGGGGCCTGCCCGAGGCCGTGGACAAGGCCTGCGCCGGGGTGGCCCCTCATGCCGGCTGGACCTTCTCCGGCCAGGTCGCGCTGGAGGTCCTGCGCTGTTTTCCCCGGGAGACTCAGACCGTGGTGGTGGTCGGCGGTCACATGCACCCGGGAAGCGGTGTCGTAGCGGCGCCGGAGGAGGGGTACGAGACCCCCCTCGGAGTCATCCCGGCGGACCTGGAGCTTCTCGAAACACTGAAGACGTCCCTCGAGATCTTGCCGGACAGGGAGCCGGACAACACCGTGGAGATCCAGCTTCCCCTGATTCGATATCTGTTTCCGCAGGCCCGCTGTCTCGCCCTGCGCGCCGCTCCCTCGCAGGAGGCCCTCGTGCTCGGCGAGGCTCTGGCCGGGGCCGGGCGCCGGGCGGGCACCCAGCTGTGCGTGCTCGGCTCCACGGACCTCACCCACTACGGCCCCAACTACGGGTTCAGCCCTCGCGGCTCGGGCCCGCAGGCCCTGGCCTGGGTGCGGGAGGTCAACGACCGGCGGTTCATCGAGGCCATGGTGGATATGCGGCTCGAAGAGGCCCTGGAGGCGGCGGCGCGCCACCACTGCGCCTGCTCCGCGGGAGGTGCGGTCGCGGCGGCCCGCTTCGCGGCCCTCCAGGGCTGCGGCGCCGGGAGGCTGCTGGACTACAGGACCAGCCACGACCTCTATCCGGGGGACTCGTTCGTCGGCTACGCCGGCATCATCTATCCGCTGCCCGCCTGACCGCGGTGATCGACCAGTCCAGGACTTCCCGCAGGAGCCGGGCCGGATCCCGGCGGAGCTGGGGGTTACGCTCCCTCAGGGCCGCCGCGGCCGGCAGGAGGGTGGCCCACAACCCCCGCTGGCTCTCCCCAAGTTGCAGCAGGTAGCTGCCTGGGGAGCCCTGCGGAGGCGGGAGGGGCATGGACTGGAGATCCTTCAGGTAGCCGCGCAGGAACTCCCGCCAGTGCGATTTCTGCGGTCCGGCGGAGAAGATGGCGCGGATCTTGGCACCGGGGAGGCCCCCGAGGGCGCTGGTTGCGGGGCGGTCGGGCGCGGACCCGGGGCCAGGGGCAAGCTCGAGGGGCACCCCGAGCCCCGGCAGCTGGAGGACCCGCGCCGGGGCCGCTTCCAGGGACTTCTCCAGCCGGCGCTTGTACCCGATCAGGGGGCGGGTTGTGTAGCGGATGCCGCCCTCGAGTTGCTCCCTCCCGATGGTCGTATTCATGAAGATAAACGAAAGGAACTGGCCCTCCAGGGGACTCAGGCGGTGCTCGCGGGAACGGAACAGAGGATAGAGATAGGTTCCGCGGCAGTAGGCCTTTCCGCCGGGGTAGGAAAAATCGATTCCAACGAGAGAGATCTCCCGGGCGCCCAGGAGCAGCGCCAGGGAAACGGCAGCGTGGGCCACGTTGCCTCCGGAGGTGTCCAGCACCGGGAAGTTGCGCCAGTTGCGACTGGCGTAGAGAGAGAAGGGATGGCCGCTGGAGAAGAACAGGACCCGTCGAGTCAAACGGGTGAGTACGCTCGGCGAGGCCAGGTCCAGCACCAGCGGGACCTCCGGCGGGACCCCCTGGAGGAAATGATGGTAGCTGACCTGCTGGCAGTCGATGGAGACCACGAGATCGGGGCTCACCCCGGCCGCCAGCAGGGCAGGCAGCGACGTGTCGCAGGCGATGAGCAGCGCGCCCTTGCGCAGCTGGGGCAGGCGCTCGAGGTACAGCTCCAGGGAGGGGCCGGCCCCGGTCACGATGGCACGGTGAACCGGCGGCAAGGTCTCCAGGGAATCCTGGGCCCTGGGCAGGTTGGCCAGGGTGTTGACGAACCACTTCTGCCCGAACTTCGCCTGGACCGTGTAGTCGTCCGCGACGAGTCCGATCACCTCCTGGATCTGCCGGACAGCCTCGCGGAAGTACTCCGGATGGGCGTCGATGCTGGGCCGCAGGGGCACCGTGCGCAGGTCCCCATGAACGGCGGGCAGGTAGTCCGAGAGCAGCAGGTCCCGCAAGGCCGCCGTTTCCTGCCCGATGCACAACCGGACGCGGCGATCCAGGAGGATCTCCCGGATGTCGATATGCTCCAGGATCGCCCGAACAAAGGCGATGTCCGGCTCCAGGACCAGCAATCGGGAAGCCGTCGCACCCGCGATGTGGGGCCGCAGCTGGTACCCTCCGCCCAAGCCCAGGAACACCACGTACCCGGCCCCGCCGGCGGCCTCGTACGAGCGACGCGCTTCCCGTTCCGGATCCACCAGGGAGTGGTACGCCAGCGGGCGCGAGGGCCCGGGGCGAACGGGCACCGGGCGGCCGCTGCGGCTGAGCTGCACCGTGACGCCCGCGGCCGGCGCGGTCTGGCTCAGCCGAACCCCGAGCGCCGGGTCGCTGGCGGCCAGGGCCAGGAGGTTGCGCTCCAGCACCCCGCGGTCGGCCATTCAGCTGTCCCCCAGGGCGGCCCGGATCCCTTCGAGGAACCGCGCCGCGCTCGCGGTGAGCTCGCGCAGACGCTCCGCTCCCGCCTTTGGCCCCTGTGTGCGCAGGCGGCGGCAGGCCTCCGCCAGGGCGGCAGCGTCGGCGTAGTAGCAGAGGGGAAGCAGCACAGGGTCCGCCAGGAGCGGCCCGGCACCCTCACGCGCGATTGTCCCGCTGATGCTGTTGAGCTGCCGGACCCAGCGGGTCAGCAGGGCGCGGACTTGGCCGGCGCGGGAGGCGGAGGTCCCTGCCGCCTCGGTCGGCGAGGCTCCGGCCGGTTCCCGGGATGAAGCGCGTTCGTCTGGCACTGCCACGAGCCCCTCGGCGTAGCTGCGGAAGGCTGCTGCGTCCAGGTTCGTGAATGCCTCCAGGGATACCTCCGAAGGGAGCAAGCGGAACAGCTTCAGTGCGGCTGGGCGCTGCAGGTTCGCGAACCAGCCGGCGTAGGTGTCGAGGGGGAGGGTGGAGCGCCTCGGGTCCGGGCCCGGCGTGGCGGACGGGCGGCGCTGCGCGGCGCCCCAGGCGAACACACGGTGGAGGAAGGGACTGAGACGCCCGCAGCCTTGCGCGAGGGTCAGGTCGAAGAGGCTGGGGCGGGCATGCGTGCGCAGGTCGCGGTGACACAGGTCCAGTCCGGCCATCACGATCTGGAGCGCACCCAGCCGCTGTGCCAGAAGCAGGGCTGTTGCGGCAACGGTGCCCAAGGCGGGAAGCCTCAGCGGCTGGACGCCGCGTAGGGCCCACAGCGCGCGCTCGAAGAACGTCCCCTGGCTTAGCGGCAGCACGCAAGCCCTGAGTCGCCAGAGCCCGCAGGCCGCCGAGAGAGGAAGGGCCACCCTGGGATCCATCCCCGCAGCGCAGTGCAGGTGCGCCACCGCGTAGTAGCCTGGATCGGTCAGCACGATCAGGTCGGGGCGCAATCCGTGCGCCTGCAAGGCCATGAGCGAGGAGGGAAGGGCCCAGAGAGAGAAGCGCTCTCGATAGGGAGCGAGGAGGCGAAGGGAATCCTCGAGGGAGGCGCCGGACGCGGCGATCCACACGGGGGGGCCGGCGGGCGGAGCGTGGGGCACAAGCCGGTCGAGAAAGACGAAGTTCCTGACGGCGTTGGCTATCCAGCGCCTGCCGAGCGCGGCGGTGGTGACCAGGCTGCCCCGCAGCTCCCGCAGGAGTTGTCGAACCGCGCGGTTGCCCTCGCGGGAGAGCTGCGGGTACAGCCGGGCACTGACGGGCCATTCGATTACAGAAAGGCCTTCCCCGTCGAGTTCCTGGATCCGGGCCCGCAGGAAATCCAGCAAGGGTTCCGGGTGCCCGGGGTGCCACGTCTCGGCGGCGCCGGCTCTTCCGGCGGGGGAAAGGAGGGTCCCCGAGGAGGCGGGGGGGCCGTTCCCGGACAGGTCCGGGGCGGCGATCGCCGCCTGGTGGACCGCGAGGTCGTAGAACACCGAAAGGATACGTACCCCCGGGTCCCTGCGCCGCAAGGCCTCCACCAGATAGCCCAGACCGGCGCCGAGCAGCACGACCACGGTGGGCCTCTCGCTCCCGAGGGCCTGGGTCACGAAGCGTTGCGCTTCCCTTTCGGGATCGTAACGGGAATGAAGGTACGACCCCCGAACGACCGCGGTCGGAGGACCGGCCCGCGAGGCAATCAGCTCGAGCATGGCGTCACTGAAAAGAGTCGAGGACCTGTTCCGCCTGCTCGGGCGGGCCGTTCCAACTCCTGACCTCCGGCTTGAGGCCCAGGTCAGGAAGCTCACCCAGAGTCGGGAAGTAGCGCCGGAGCACGCTCTGCAGATGGCGCAGAAACAGCTCGGGGTCCGGGGGCTGCATGCTGTGGACCAGCGCCAGCAGGTGGTGCGCTCCCAGTCGGGCCGCTGTGCCCACCGTGGAGGTCGTGGCCAGGACCACGGCGCCGATGTCTTCCTGGAGGCGAAAAGCGTCCAGGTCGGGAGCGGCATGGTGCACGGCCTCCACTGCGCAACGCAAGTCGATGCGTATGGCCAGGAGGGCCCGTTCGGCGTCGGACGCGGTCCGGGCCGCCCGAGTGACGAGCTCCGGCAGGGCGCCCGGAGGAGCCAGGAAATCCCGGCGGAGTGCTTCCAGATACCTCGGATCCTGAGCTAGGAGCTCCAGGTGTCGTCCCCGGGCTTCGTACAATAGCTCGGCTGCACGCTCGGCAACGCTGCTGTAGAGTGACGGGTCGAGGGCCGGGTCGCCGGGCTGCCCGGTAACCACGAGAAGGGCCAGCGGCTTGCCGGCATGCAGGAAGGGCACCAGGAGGACCTGCCCGAGACTGGAGAACTCCCGGAAAGAGAAGAAGCTGCGGAGCTGAGCCAGTTCCGCCTCTTCGCTCAGCCGGAGGGTCTCCCCGGCAGCCAGACGGTTGACGTCGGGGTTGAAACCGAGGGGGATCCGCAGGCGCTGGAGGGTGGTGGGATCGTAACCGCAGGCGGCCCAGGGGGCAAAGACCAGGCGCAGCGGGTCGTAGAGCAGAAGTGCGGACTGGCTGAGGCCCAGCTGGTCCTTCAGGAGGTTGAACAGCCGTAGGGGTGCCTCGAGTCCCCGACGCAGGCGTGTCACAGCCGACAGGACTTCCTGCAGGCGCTCCTCGGCAGCTTGCGGGGGCGAGCTATCGGCGGTTTCACCGCCCAGGGAGGCCGGGGCCTCCTCCAACGTTGCGCGAGGGATCTCGTCGGATTGCGCTCCTGGCGGCGGCTGCTCGGGTGCAGGCACCCCTAGGAGTTGTCCGAGAAATTGTCGGCTTCTGTGCAGCAGTCCCTGTCGCTGCAGAGGCGCGCCGCCGAGAGAACGGGCGCGCTCAAACAGGCCCATCAGGCCCCCAGGCCGAGCTCGTCGAACAGCCTTTTGTAGGTTTCGAAGTATTCGGAGTGGGCAAACTCCCGGATCTTGTCCTCCGGGAGAGCTTCCAGCAACTGGTCGAGATAGGAAAGCACCGAGGTCACGTCCTTCTTTAGCTCCGGCGACATCGACCCGACCGTACCGGACGGCTCAACGGACTGCCGACCGGAAGACAGGTCGCCCGGTTCTTCCCCTTCGCCGGGAAGCTCGAGCGGCTCCAGGGTCTCTTGTTCGTCTGCTCCCAGCTCCTCGAGATCGGACTCCTCGAGATCGGGCTCCTCGGGCGAGGATTCCTCCAGCGAGGATTCCTCCAGTGAGAGCTCCTCCAGTGAGGATTCCTCGAGCGAGAGCTCCTCCAGTGGAAATTCCTCCAGGGGGGATTCCTCCGCCGAGAGCTCCTCCTCCGGCGCCTCCTCACCCACCTCGGCAAGCGGCTCGAGCTCCAGGATCTCTTCCTCTTCGCCACCGGGCTCGGGGGCCTGCGCTTCGGTTTCGGAAAGGCTGCTGAGCGCGCTGAGCTCCTCGCCGGCTTCCGCGGGACCCAGCTCTTCCAGGTCCACCGCCTCGAGGTCCTCCTCCCCCAGGTCGAACTCCTCGAGGGACTCGCCGAGCTCCGTACCTTCCCCTTCGGCGGGGATCTCGAGCTCTTCGAGCTCGAGTTCCTCCATTTCCGCTCCCCCCTCAGCAGTGTCCGCTTCCAGGGTGAGACCCTCGCCCTCCGGCTCCTCCTCGACGGCTTCGAGGAGGATTTCCTCTTCGTCCCCGGGCGCCTCCCCGAGGTCTTCAAGGATCAGCTCTTCGGGTTCCTCGACCTCTTCCAGGGGGGTTTCTCCCAACGGCGTCTCTTCCAACGGGGTCTCTTCCAGGGAAACCTCTTCCTCTTCTGCGGTGAGCTCCTCGAGATCCAGGTCCAGCGGCTCCTCGGCTTCGCCCGCCTCCTCGAGAAGCGGTTCGACTTCCTGAGCAAGCTGAGGCTCTTGTTCGCCGCCCATCGGGATATCGATTTCCGCCGGGGCCCCGGCGGGTTCCTCTTCGTCCAAGTCCAGGGAGCCCAGCTCGAGGATCTGGTCCTCGTCCCCGGGCGAGGGTTCCGCCTCGAGGTCCAGAACCTCTGCCCCTTCCTCTAAGGCCGGCAGCTCGTCTTCGGGCTCCTCGACGACCGGTTCGGCAGTCTCTTCGGTGATGTCGGCGGTGTTGAGGATGTTGTCCAACTCGTCGCCGGTCAGGGCGATCGTCTCGTCCTCGTCCTGGTTGAAGAAGCCCGGAGGTCCTTCGGGCATGGGCTGGACTTCCACCTGGCCCGTGGCGCCGACGCGTCCCATCGAGGTCAGCTCGCGCTTGAGGGTTTGGATTTCGCTCTTGATCTGCTTGAGGTCCGCTTCGATCTGTTCCAGGATGTCGGCCGACGCCGTGGAAGCAGCCGCGGCCGTCGCCCCGACGCCCATGCTGGTCATGCCGGCGAAGTGTTCCTCCACCACGGCGTCCTCGGAGAGCGGAAGATCGATCTCCTGGTCGCCGGCCAGATCCTCCATGGATTCCGCAAAGCTCTCCCCGCCCGATTCCTCGCCGCCCGTGTCCTCGAGGTCCAGGTCCTGAAGATCGACGTCCAGATCGTCCATGGAAAGCTCGACGTCCTCCCCGCCGGGTTCCTCGGTGCGTCCCAGCGCTTCGAGGTCCGCTTCGAGTCCCTCGAACTCCCCGGCCTCCATGGGCTCATCCTCGAGTTCCCCCAGGAGCTCCTCCTCCTCGGCGGTCAGGGCGGTGTCCACCCCTGTGTCCAGATCGGACAGTCCGAACGCGTCCGCTCCCTCCTCCTGTGCCTCCAGGTCTTCGGGCTTGACCTTGACCCAGACCCCGTACTGCTCCAAGGAGCTGTCCTGCGCGTCCATGTCCTGGAACTCGGCGCTGCTCAAGACGTCGTCCAGTTCGCTGGAGGAGAGAGTGGTGTCCCCGTCGTCGAGAAGGTGATCTCCCTCTTTGATTGCCATCGCTATCTCCTGGGAACCCGTGGTCGTGTTTCCATATAATTATCGAAACAAAAGGATCCCCTGTTAATTGTAATATTACGTTTATGTCTGCTTTTTTCAATAGCAGAATAACTCCCCGGCGTCCGCAGACCCGGCCAGGGATTCAAGAAGCGCCGGGATTCCGCCGTTGATATAACCGAATGAAGATCGCCCGGCTTGTGCTCTACCTTGCTCTTGGATTCATGGCGCGCTCCCTGTATCTGCTGTTCTTCGGGACCGGTGGACTCGTGGACTTTCGCAGTCTGGAGTCGCACAGGGAACAGCTGGAGGGGAACCTGGCAGAGCTGCGCCGGATCAACGCGGAGCTCATGGAGGAGCAGCGGGCCCTGGGCACCGACCCCGAGCGCGTGAGTCTCCAGGCCCGCGAGCTGGGGTATTACCGTCCCGGCGAGCAGGTCGTACGCCTCGAGGGGCACGGGCAACCCCGGCGCTCTTTCACCGTCGGCGCCCTCATCGGTCCGAGGGCAAAGCAGGAGCGCCAGGATTGGATCCCCAAGATGCTCGGTCTGATCGTTCCCCTGGTGCTGTTCGTCGTGGCTCTGGGCCGTGATGGGAGGCGGCATCGTGCACCTGAGCATCGCTGACCCGTCACTCCCCGGCACCCTGGGCTCCACCCTCGCTCGGGGCGGGGTGGTCATCATGCCCTGCGACACGATCTACGGGCTGATCGGGATTGCACCCGACACGGAAGCCTCCCTGCGGCGCATCAAGGGTAGGGGGGAGAAGGCTTTCTTGCAGCTGATCCCTTCCGCCGACTGGCTGCCGGACTTCACCGCGTCGCCCCTGCCCGATGCCCTGCGCCGGTACTGGCCCGGCGCCCTCACGGTGATTTTTCCCGGAAGACAGCCTGCCGGCGGGACGGTGGCCCTCCGGGTGCCCGACGATGGCCTGCTGCTGGAGCTGATGAAGAAGCTGGGTCGTCCGCTGTTCTCCACCAGCGTGAACCGCAGCGGCGAGCCCCCCCTGTGGCGTATCGCCGACATCCTCGAGCGTTTCGAATCCCTTGTGGATCTGGTGGTGGACGCCGGTGACCGCCCGGCCGGAGTTCCCTCCACCGTCCTCGACGTGAGCGTCCAGCCCTTCC
>JAFGFV010000167.1 GCA_016930895.1 Spirochaetales bacterium
GCACCTGATCATGCCGGGGGTGGCCCTGGCCCTCGGTCCGATCGCGCAGGAAGCCCGGATCACCCGCTCCAGCATGAGCGAGAACCTGCAGCGGGATTTCGTGGCCCTGGAACGATCGCAGGCCATTCCGGAGCGCAAGATCATGTCCAAGTACCTCTTGAGGATTTCCGTGATCCCGACGGTTTCGATCCTGGGACTCGATTTTGCCTCTCAGCTGGGGTGGGCCTTTCTCGTGGAGCTGATCTTCAATTGGCCGGGGGTGTCGCGCTACGGGATCAACGTCATGCTCCACAAGGACCTCAACGCGATCGTCGCGGTGATCATGGTCATCGGCCTCACCTTCATGGTGGTCAACATCGTCGTCGACCTCATCGTCTCGTGGCTCGACCCTCGCATCAGGCTCGGCGCGGAAAGAGGGGCCTGAAGTGGAAGCGATGACGCCCCGGCGGGTGGGCGCGCCCGCGGGCATGGCCAGGCTGCTGGACCGAAGCCGGCGGGCCTGGTACCGGTTCCGGAAGAACTCCCTGTCCGTGGCGGGGGCGGTGATCGTCCTCCTCGTGGTATGCCTGGCCGCGTTTGCCCCGCTCCTGGCCCCCTACCCTTCCCACGCCGGCACCTTCGTCGACTTCGATGCGGCCAGCCAGGCGCCCAGCCTGCGACACCTGTTCGGCACCGACGCCTTCGGGAGGGACATCCTGAGCCGGATCTTCTTCGGCTTCCGGCTCTCTCTGCTCATGGGGGTGGTGGTCATCTCGTTGACGGCGCCGGTGGGTGTGACCCTGGGGCTCATCGCCGGCTACCTGAAAGGCAGCTGGGTCGAGACCGTGATCATGCGGATCACGGATATCTTCGTGGCCGTGCCGCCGCTGGTGCTGGCGCTGGCGGTCTGCTCGATCCTGACCCCCAGCGTGTTCAACGCCATGATGGCGGTCTCCCTGATGTGGTGGCCCTGGTACTGCCGGATGGTCTACGGGATCGCCAGCTCGATCCGCAACGAGTTCTACGTCCAGGCTGCCGAAATCACCGGCGCCAGCCGCTTTCACATCATCTTCAAGGAGATGCTCCCCAACTGCTTCGGTCCCATCCTGACCAAGGTCAGCCTCGACATGGGTTGGGTGATCCTGATCGGCTCGGCGCTGAGCTTCGTGGGTCTCGGAGCCCAGCCCCCGACCCCGGACCTCGGAACCATGGTGGCCGACGGAGGCAAGTACCTTCCGGATCAGTGGTGGATCGCCATCTTCCCGGCCATCGCAATCATGTTCGTGGTGTTCGGCTTCAACCTCCTCGGCGACGGCATCCGGGACATGCTGGAAACGGAGAACCTCTGATGGCGCCGCCGCTTCTGGACGTGTCCGATCTCCGGGTGGGCTACGACGTGTACGGGGGAACCCTCCGGGTGCTGAATGGGGTGAACTTCTACCTGGAAGAGGGGGAGAAGGTCGGGCTGGTGGGAGAGACCGGCTGCGGGAAGACGACCACCGCCAAGGCCGTGCTGCGGATCCTGCCGGAGCCGCCGGCGAGGATCATGGGCGGCAAAGTCACCTTCCGGAGGGCAAGCGTCCTCGACATGAGCGCCAAAGAGGTCCGCGAGATGCACGCCCACGGGGTAGCCATGATCTTCCAGGACCCCACCGCCGCCCTCAATCCCGTCTTCACGATCGGCGACCAGCTCATGACCGCGATCCGGTACTCGAGCCTCGAGCAGAAGCTGACCCGGAAGGAGATCCGGGAGCGGGCGCTTCAGGCGCTCGGAGAGGTGGCCCTGCCCGACCCCGCCAGGATCCTGGACAACTATCCGATCCAGCTGAGCGGCGGAATGCGGCAGCGGATCTGCATCGCCATGGCGCTGGCGGCGAACTCCCAGCTGATGATCGCCGATGAGCCCACGACGTCCCTCGATGTCACGATTCAGGACCAGGTGCTTCGGCTGCTCGGGAAGCTCGTGCTGGAGAAGGACACCTCGACCATCCTGATCACCCATTCCCTCGGGATCGTCCGGGAGTGGACGGCCCGGGTGTACGTGATGTATGCCGGCAGCATGGCGGAAACGGCCCCGACGGCGGAGCTGTTCCGGAAGCCTCTGCACCCGTACACGCAGGGGCTCATGAAAGCGGTGCCCAAGCTCACCGGCGAGGGGATCGCCGAAGGCATCGAGGGGCGCATCCCGAACTACCTCGACCCGCCCCGAGGCTGCAGGTTCCACCCTCGCTGCCCACACCGCATGGACATCTGCTCGCAGGAGGTTCCTCCGTACTTCGCGGCGGGCCCGCGGCGCCAGGTAGCCTGCTTTCTGCATCGGGATGGGCACTGATGGACAACCCGGCACGGTCGAGAGACATCCTGCTCAGCGCGGCGGATCTCAAGAAGCACTTCCGCACCCGGGCCGGCACCGTTCGGGCCGCCGACGGGGTGAGCTTCGAGATCAAGGAGAACGAAACCCTTGGGCTCGTCGGCGAGTCGGGCTCGGGCAAGAGCACGGTCGCCTACACCATCGTAGGCATGTACCGGCCCACCGGGGGTACGCTGCTGTTCCGGGGTCAGGACATCGGACGCGACTCGGCTCGCAGACCCAGGCGGCTCAAGAAAGAAATCCAGATCGTGTTCCAGGACCCCGGGTCTTCGCTCAATCCGCGCCAGAGCATCCGCCAGATCCTGGACCTGCCGCTGCGGGTGCATGGCGCCTTGGATCGCCGGGGGCGGGAGGAGCAGATCGTCAGGCTCCTGGAGATGGTGGAGCTGCCTCGGGACTTCCTGTACAAGGCGCCCCGCTCGATCGGCGGAGGGGAGCGGCAGATGGTGGCCATAGCCCGTGCCCTGGCCACGGATCCCTCGTTCGTCGTCCTCGACGAGCCCACCTCGGCCTTGGACGTGTCCGTACAGGCCAAGATCATCAACCTGCTCATCGCGCTGCAGAAGGAGCTGAATCTCACCTACCTGTTCATCACTCACGACCTGAGCCTGATGCGGAACATGGCCACCCGGGTGGCGATCATGTACCTGGGCAAGATATGCGAGATCGCCCCGACGGTCGAGTTCTTCCGCAATCCGCTGCACCCCTATACTCGGATGCTGCTTTCCTCGATCCCGGTGGTTTCGGATGAGGAGCAGGAGCTCAAACCCAAGAAGATCGTCTCCCAGGGAGAGATCCCGTCCCCGGTGGACGTCCCCCCCGGGTGCAGCTTCCATCAGCGCTGCCCGCATCGAATGGAGATCTGTGCCCGGGTCGACCCTACCGTCGTGCGCAACGAGCAGGACCACGAAGTCCGATGTCATCTATACACGCAAGGCATGCAAGACACAAATCCTGGACGGAGGACGATGCACGAATGAGCTCGGAAAGAGTGCTGCGAATCGCCACCGACGTCGGGGGGACCTTCACCGACCTGGTGTACCTCGAGATTTCCCCCGACGGTGAACAGCGGATCGGGACGGCCAAGTCGGACACGACTCCGCCGGACTATGAGCAGGGGGTCATCGACGTCCTGCGCCTGGCCGAGGTCGATGCCGCGGCGGTCGACTTCCTGGTTCACGGGACCACCGTGATCATCAACGCCCTGACCGAACGAAAAGGGGCCAAGACCGCCCTGATCACGACACAAGGCTTCCGCGACGTGCTGGAGATCGCGAGGGGCAACCGGCCGGATTTCTTCAACCTGTACTACCAGAAACCCAGGCCTTTCGTGCCCCGGTACCTGCGGCGGGAGGTCCCCGGGCGCATCAACTACAAGGCGGAGGAGACCGCACCGCTGGACCTCTCGGGTCTGCCCGCCATGCTCGAGGAGTTCCGCTCCGAGGGGGTCGAGGCCATCGCCGTATGCCTGCTCAACTCCTACGCCAACCCCAAGCACGAAGAGGCCCTCCTGGCCAGGATCGAGGAGCTGTGGCCCGGAGTGGCCGCGGTGGCCTCGTTCCAGATCACCCGGGAGTGGCGGGAGTACGAGCGCACCAATACCGTCGCCCTCTCCGCCTACGTCCAGCCGGTGGCGCGCCACTACCTGGATCGCCTGGACAGGAGCCTGTCCGGCCTGGGCCTCAAGCGGGGTTTCTACGTCATGCAGTCCAACTGCGGCGTGGACACGGTGGCGAGCGCCCGGCAGATCCCGATCACGATGGTCGAGTCCGGGCCGGCCAGCGGCGTGTGGGGGGCCGCCGCGCTGGGGGCCATCATCGGGGAGCCCAACGTGATCGCCCTGGACATCGGGGGAACCACCGCCAAGTGCTCGCTGGTCAACGACGGGCGCATCAAGATCAACACCGACTACATGATCGGCAGGTCCCAGACCACGGCGGGCTATCCGATCATGGTCCCGGTGGTAGACATCGTCGAGATCGGCAACGGAGGGGGCTCGATCGCTTGGGTGGATTCCTTCAACAAGCTCCACGTGGGGCCCCAGAGCGCCGGGGCGATTCCCGGCCCGGTCTCCTACGGCAAGGGTGGAACCGAGGCCACCACCACGGACGCAAACCTGCAGCTGGGGACGATCAACCCCGAGTACTTCTGCGGGGGCACGATCACGGCGGACATGCGGGGCGTGGAGAATGCCCTGGACAGGCTCGCCGGAAAGCTCGGGACCGATCGGGCCGAAGCGGCCAGGGGAATCGTCCGGATCGCCAACAACAACATGGTCAACGCCCTCAAGCTCGTGTCCGTCAACCGGGGCCACGATCCCAGGGAGTTCACGATGATCGCCTTCGGCGGAGGAGGGGGGATGCACGCCTGCGCCCTGGCGGTGGAGCTCGGGATCAAGAAGGTCGTGATCCCGAAGCAGGCCGCCGTGTTCTCCGCCTGGGGCATGCTCATGTCCGACCTCAGGAGGGACTACATCCTGACGCGGATCATCGAGCTGGATTCCGACAGCGCGGCCTCCGAGCTCGAGCAGAGCCTCCACGAGCTGGAGCAGCAGGCCCTGCGGGAGTTTGCCGACCAGTCGGTCGACACCGGGAAGGTCAGGTTCATACGCTACGGCCTGTTCCGCTATCAGAACCAGGCCCACTCGGTGGAAGTGCTCCTGCCCGACGCGGGGGTCGGGGCAGCGACGATCGCCCAGATCCGGGACACCTTCCACTCGGAGTACGAGCGGGAGTACACCTATCGTCTGGAGGCGCCCGTCGAGCTGGTGGGCTTCCACGTAGTGGCCTCAGCCGACATCGGGAAGCTCACCCCGGCCAGGGCGGCCAGCTCCGGGCGCAGCATCGAAGAGGCGATCAAGACCAGGCGGAGGGTGGACTACATCACCGGGGTCCACGAGGCGGTCATCTACGACGGCGAGCTGCTTGAGCCGGGGATGCGCTTCGCCGGGCCGGCGATCGTGGAGGAATCGGGAAGCACCACGGTGGTCATGCCGGGGATGCCCTGCACGGTCGACGAGTATGGGAACTTGCACATCCAGACGAAGAAGGCAGGGGTAAGAGGATGAAGGAGAGCTTCGATCCGATCACGACCGAGATCATCCAGAGCTCGCTGCAGGCGGCGGCGGACGAGATGTTCGCCGCGATGCGGCGCACCGCCATGAGCGCCATCATCTACGAAGTCCTGGACATGGGCACGGCCATTTGCACCAGGGACGGGGAGCTGGCCAGCTCCGGCGCCGGCATTCCCGCCTTCGTGGGCATGCTCGACAAGGCGGTCAAGCGGATCATCGAGAAGAACCCCAAGCCCGGATCCATCGAGCCGGGGGACATCTTCACGACCAACGATCCCTTCAACGGCGGGGTCACCCACCTCAACGACGTGGTGGTGCTGATGCCGATCTTCGCCGACGGGGAGATCGTGGCCTGGAGCGCGAACATCGCCCACTGGAACGACATCGGCGGGATGATCCCGGGCAGCATGTCCACCGACGCCACCGAGATCTTCCAGGAGGGGCTGCAGCTGCCGGGGATCAAGCTGTTCTCCCGGGGCCAGCCGATCGAGCCGGTGTTCGAAATCCTGAAGGCCAACAGCCGCATGCCCGACTTCCTGATCGGCGACCTCTGGGCGGGGGTGGCCTCGATCCGGGCCGGGGAGAGGCGGGTCCTGGAGATGGTCAAGAAGTACGGCAAGGAGGCCTTTCTGCACGCGGTGGATGCGTACATGGACTACGGCGAGCAGGTCACCCTGGCGGCCCTGAAGAAGCTCCCCCACGGGGTGTTCTCCCTGGCGGAGGAGCAGGACAGCGGGGAGATCTACAAGGCCACGATCGAAATCTCCGACGACAGGTTCGTCGTGGACCTGCGGGAAAACCCCGACCAGGAGAAGGGCCCGTTCAACATCAGCCGGGACGGAGCCCTGGTCAGCGCCCAGCTCATGCTCAAGTCCATCACCTCCGCCGACAGCCTCTGCAATGGCGGGACCTTCCGGCCCCTGACGGTGCTCACCCGCCCGGGGAGCGTGTTCGACCCCGTGAGGCCGGCGGCCATGGGGATCTACTACGAGAACGACGTCCGGCTGTACGACCTGATCTGGCGCGCCCTGGCCGAGGCCATGCCCGACCGGCTGCCGGCGGGCAACTTCGCCTCGATCTGCGGCACCCTGTTCGGAGGTATCCACCCCGACACGGGACGGCAGTACAGCATCATCGAACCGGAGCTGGGCGGCTGGGGAGGCTCCAGCGCCGGGGACGGAAACCCGGCCATGTTCTCCGGCTTCCACGGCGAGACCTACAACTGCCCGGCGGAGATCAACGAGGCGCGCAACGGATTGACCGTTGAGCGCATGAGCCTGCACAACGAGGACGGCGGGGAGGGCATGCACCGGGGCGGCAAGGGGGTCTGCATAGAGTACCGGATCCGCTCGGACGGAGCCTGGTTCACCGCCGCCTACACCCGCTCCAAGTTCCCGCCCTGGCCGCTGGAGGGCGGGCGCCCGGGCTCGCCGAACTACGTGGAAATCCTGCGCAACGACGGCTCGCAGGAGCGCTACTCGGTGGCCTCGGGTCTGACGCTGCAGGCCGGAGAGGTGATCCGGATCATGACCGGCACCGGGGCCGGCTGGGGAGACCCCACGCAGCGGGACCTGGAGCTGGTGCGGGAGGACCTGAAGAACGGGTACGTCACCGACGAACAGGCAGACAAGTACTACGGGCTGAACCGCCGGAAATAGGCGCGGGGCTTCCCGGCCCCACCCGCCCGTCCTTGACGGCGGTTTTTCCCGCGAGCTATGATCGTGCCACGACAAAGCCGCCCGGACGCACCCGCGCACCGGCAGCAGGACCAGGAGGAATGCCCATGTTGGTCTCCGGTGTGCACCACGCCTCGATCGTCGTTTCGGACATGGACCGGTCCCTGGAGTTCTACCGGGACACCCTCGGCATGAAGCAGGAAATGGAGTTCTGGTACGACGCGGATCCGGCCATGATGGACCTGCCGGACTCCAAGCCCAAGCAGCATCTGGTGCTGCTCTCGACCGGCAATGCCTACCTGGAGCTCATCCAGTACCTGGAGCCCGCGGGCCGACCCAATGACCGGCGCACCTGCGACCAGGGCGCCATGCACATCTGTTTCCGGGTCGAGGACATGCAGAAGGTTTACGAGCTGCTGAAGGCCAAAGGCACCCGCTTCCACCGGGCTCCGGACCAGATCGGCGAAAACGGCGCGGCCCTGGCCAACCACTGGTACGTGTATCTGCGGGGACCGGACGACGAGGTGCTCGAGCTGATACAGGCCCCAACCGCTTGAACCCGGGCCGCGCGGACGCGGAGCGCGCAGACGCGGAGCCCGCAGACGCCCGGGGCGCAGCGCTCAGACGCCGGGGGCTTGGCGTTTAGAACGCGGCGATCTCGGTCCGGTCGATGATGTCGTCCTGAACCGCGGTGTCCAGCTCCACGAAAAATGCGCTGTAGCCGGCCACCCGGATGATCAGCCCCCTGTGCTCGTCCGGCTCCTGCTGCGCGGCCCGCAGCTTCTCAGCGGAGACCACATTGAACTGGACGTGCCAGCCGCCGAGATCGAAGTAGGTCCGGATCAGGTGGCCCAGGCCCGCCTTCCCCGTCGGGCTGGCCAGCAGCTCCGGGGTGAACTTGAGGTTCAGGATCGTGCCGTTGGTGATCTTCTCGTGATCCAGCTTGGCCACCGACTTGACGATGGCGGTGGGGCC
>JAFGFV010000168.1 GCA_016930895.1 Spirochaetales bacterium
CAAACCGCCGGGACGCCGGACAGGGCGGCAAAGACGCCGGGGCTTCCGGCCTGGAGCAGGTGCTCGAGCAGGTGGGGCTGGAGCCCGGCATGTACCTCCGGCGGGCTTTGGACAGGAGCCTGAGCGGGGGAGAGCGCAAGAAGATCGAGCTGGCCTCGATCCTGGCCATGCGGCCCAAGCTCGTGCTCCTCGACGAGCCGGACTCCGGGATCGACGTCGCCTCCCTGGAGCACATCTTCCGCGCCCTCAAGCACTTCAAGAGCTACGGGGCGACGGTCCTGCTCATCACGCACAGTATCACGGTTCTTCGTCAGGCCGAGCACGCCTTTCTCATGTGCTGCGGGCGAGAAATCCTGAAGGGGTCGGTGGACAAGGTCCTGCCCTACTTCGAAGGGGAGTGCATCCCCTGTGACCACAAGAACCGCCCGGAGCTCCGGGCCGAGGAGGGGCGATCATGAGCCGCGCCGCAGCCGAGGCCCAGAGCCTGATACGGGAAGCCGGGATCGATCGCGCCCTGCAGGACCCCGACACGGCACACCTGGTCCTGAACGTGAATCAGGTGCTGCAGAGCCGACTGGTTGCAGGGCTGAGCATCGAAACGAGTGCGGAGGGTGAGGCGGTCCGCGCGCGCATCCGGGTGCAGGCCGGGGCGGTCATCGAGAAGCCCGTCCACCTGTGCTTCGGCGTAACCGAGCAGGAGGCCCTCCAGAGAATCCTGCTGGACATCCAGGTGGGTCCAGAGGCCAGGATCGCCGTGCTGGCCCACTGCATCTTTCCCGACGCCACCAAGGTCAGACACGAGATGGACGCGGAGATCTCCATCGGCGAGCGGGCGCAGTACTCCTACCTGGAAAGCCACGTGCACAGCGAGCGCGGGGGACTGGAGGTGATTCCCAGAGCCCGGGTGCGGCTGGCTGCCGGGGCCCGCTTCAAGACCGAGTTCCAGCTGCTCCGCGGCAGGGTGGGTTCCATCGACATGGACTACGAGACGCTCTGCGGCCCGGAAAGCGTGCTGGAGATGCTTGCCAAGATCAGCGGCAGGGAGGAGGATCGCATCAGGATACGAGAGGTGGGGATGCTCGAGGGCCGAGGCGCCCGGGGATACCTGACCTCCCGCGTGGCGGCCCGGGATCGGGCCACAGCGGAGGTCTTCAACAAGCTCGTGGCCTCGGCCCCCTACGCCAGGGGCCACGTGGACTGCAAGGAGATCATCAAGGACCAGGGCGTGGCCTCGGCCATACCGGTGGTGGAGGTCCGGCACCCCCAGGCTCACGTCACCCACGAGGCGGCAATCGGAAGCGTCGACAGCAAGCAGCTGGAGACCCTGATGTCCCGCGGATTGGACGAGGACCAGGCCTCCGATCTGATCATCGCCGGCCTCCTGCGCTGAGGGCGCCCCTCCTCAAGCGATCGCAGCCTTTCCCAGTGCTTCTCACGTTTCCGTCGGGGACGTTCTCATCCGAAGGTCCTGGTTTCAACCCGAGCTCATCCTGCGGCGTCCTCCAATTCCCGGATGACTATCTTTTTCATCCCAAGCATCGCCGGTGTAGTCTTTTCTGGGTTCCTGGCCATGAGCTCATCCATGTTCTCAGGCGTGATCTGCCACGAGACGCCGAACTTGTCCTTCAACCACCCGCACCGTTCTGCTTCCGGCACTGCAGACAATTTCTTCCAGAAATAGTCTATTTCATCTTGGCCTTTGCAGTTGACGATGAGCGATATGCCTTCATTGAAATTGAAATCGTGCTCACCACCGCCGTCCATCGCCGCAAACCAGGTCCCCTCCAGCGTGAAATCCGAGAACATGACTGTGCCTTCCCTGTTGGGTTCCTGTCCGGGTCCGTAGCGCATCAGATTTCCCATCTTGGAAGACTTGAATACGGAGAGGTAGAAATCAACAGCCTCTTCAGCTTTGCCATACGAAGCCCCTGCAAAAAGAAGCGATGGGATGACCACGGGCCGTTCCTCCCCTTCGGGATTGGTGTATA
The DNA here is from genome assembly GCA_016930895.1 of Spirochaetales bacterium. The sequence goes on from JAFGFV010000168.1 coordinate 1,989, forward strand.
TGAGCTGCCATGAAACCCCGTATCTATCCTCCACCCAACCGTATCGCTCGCTGAAGGGATACTTGTCTAAAGGCATGAGAGCTTTCCCTCCGTCCACGAGCTTCTCCCATATCGTGTCGATCTTGGTCCGTGCCTCCTTGTCCTGGGAAGGATCGAAGTTCACGAAAAAGGATATGGCCGGGTTTTTCAGAACGTGCGGGCCCGCGCTTATTGCCATGAACTGAAATCCCATGATGTTGAACCCTGCGACATCGCAATCACCCGACGGTGTATCCCTAATGACCGACCTGTGCGTAATCCGGGTATCATCAAATACCCTCGTATAGAATTCTGCTGCCTCGACAGCTTCCTTGTCGAACCACAGATGCGGAACGATCCTCTGCATGCGTTTGCCCTCCAGCGTTCTGAACTTCGAGAACACCTGATGCTCCTTCGTTCCCAAGGTAGTGCCGGCCCGAGGCCTCGGCAATAGCCTGCCCGGGCTATGGGCCCGCGCGAGAAAGCTTCCGGGGGCAGCATCGTGGAGCGGGCTTACCCGGTTGGCCCCTGCTGCCGGGATGAGTATGTTTGGACTACCGGAGCGGAGAAGGGGCCGGCGCCCCGCCGGCCGAGATGGCCCAAAGGAGACAAGAAAGGTGAACAAGCAGTACGACCTGGTAGTGATCGGTACCGGCTCAGCGGCCCTAGGGGCGGCTTACAAGTGCCGTTCGGCGGGCTGGAGCGTGGCCGTCGCGGATTACCGGCCCTTCGGGGGCACGTGCGCCCTGCGCGGCTGCGACCCCAAGAAGGTGCTCCTGGGGGCGGCAGAGATCGTGGCGCGCCGATCCGACATGGAGGGCAAGGGCGTGGTCGGAGACCTGCGCATCGACTGGCCGGCTCTGATGCGCTTCAAGAGGACCTTCACCGAGCCCATGCCCGAAGAGCTGGCCACGGGGTTCGTGAAGGCCGGCGTGGAGCCGCTGCACGGCCGGGCCCGCTTCGCGGGCCCCCGCACACTCGAGGTGGGCGGCGATATCCTGGAGGCGCGGCACATCCTGCTGGCCACGGGTGCACAGCCGGCCCCGCTGCCCATCCCCGGAGCCGAGCTCCTGACTACCAGCGAGCAGTTCCTCGACCTGGAAGAGCTGCCGCGGCGGATCGTCTTCGTCGGGGGGGGCTATATCTCCTTCGAGTTCGCCGGCGTCGCCGCCCGCGCGGGAGCCCAGGTGACCATCCTGCACCGGGGCGCGCGCCCTCTGGAAGGCTTCGACCCGGAGCTGACCGCGCGGGCGGTGGAGGCAGCCCGGCAGGTGGGGATCGAGGTGCTGGTGAACGCCCCCGTGGAAGCCGTGCGCCGGGAGTCCGGCCGGCTCATGGCCGTGGCCAGGGTGGACGGGCGGCAGCGCAGCTTCGAAGCGGAGCTGCTGGTCCACGGAGCCGGCCGGGCGCCGGAGCTGGACGGGCTCGACTTGGAGAGGGGGGAGGTGGAGCGCGAGAAGCGCGGGGTTCGGGTCAACGAGTTCCTCCAAAGCGTGTCCAACCCCGCGGTGTACGCCGCCGGAGACGCCGCCGCCAGCCCCGGGCTGCCCCTGACGCCGGTGGCCGGCCTGGAAGGGGGCGTGGCCGCCGACAACATGCTGGAGGGCAACAGGCACCGTCCAGACTACCGCGCGGTGCCCACGGTGGTGTTCACCATCCCCCCCATGGCTTCGGTCGGGCTCGGAGAGCAGGAGGCGCGCCGGCAGGGTCTGGAGATCTCGGTCAAGAAGGGTGACAGCTCCGGCTGGTACACCTCCCGGCGCATCGGACTGGAGCACTCCGGCTACAAGGTAATCCTCGCCAAGGAGGACGGACGCATCCTGGGGGCTCACCTGCTGGGACCCCACGCCGAGGAGGTCATCAACCTCTTCGCCCTGGCCATGCGGGCGGGGCTGAAGGCCGGAGAGCTCGGGAGCATGCTCTGCTCCTACCCCACCGCCTCGTACGACATGCGCTACATGCTGTAGCACCGGCCGACGGGTCGAACATCGAGCGCATCGCGCGCTGGCGACGAGGCAGATCGATGCGCCGCCGCACGCTCACTCGATAACGGAATTCCCCCGGCAAGATAGGCCGAACAGATGGTCCCCTCCAGCCGGTGCCATGGATAGATTCGGAGACTGTTGCGGGAGGCGATCATCAGGAACGCCCCGGCTCAAGTGTTTGTTCGTATTAGGAGGTCCAAGATGAGCAAACGAACGGCAATTTCCGTTTTCATGGCACTGGCACTGCTGACACTTCTGACGGTCCCGGGACTCGCTCAGGAGAGCGTGCGTATCCTCATCAGTGCCGACAACTTCGTCTTCGACAAGGACCAGCTCACCGTGCCCGCCGGGGCTGAGGTCACGCTGGTCTTCGAGAACAAGGAGCGGGCGCCGCACAACGTGGC
>JAFGFV010000169.1 GCA_016930895.1 Spirochaetales bacterium
ACCACCCCGACGGCCAGCGGCGGGGCGGCTTTCGGGGATCGGGACAGATGCAGAACCCCGGCAAACAGCTCCCCGGCCTCCCGATAGGTCAGATTGGCATGCCCCAGGATGTAGCACTCGCCGACCTGTCCGTGCTCCAAGGCATTGCAGACCCCCACGGCCGTGTCGCCCGCGAAGATGAAGTTCCGGCCTCCCGGGGGCACGAGGTTGACGCTGCCGTCCAGGAGCTTGACCACGATCCCGGAGGAGCCGTTCCGGTCGCCGTAAGCGCCAATCAGGTAGGTGGGGTTCACCACGACAGCCGGGAGACCTCTCCCAGAGGCCGCCTCCAGGACGGCCTGCTGGGCGAGCATCTTCGAGTCCATGTAGTCGAGGTGATACCGGGCGTTGAGGTAGGGGGACCTCTCGTCTGCCGGCTTTTCGCGGGTGCCGGGGCCGAAGGAGCTGGCGGAGCCCACGTAGACGAAGCGCTCGATTCCCGCGGAGAGAGAGGCCTCGATCATGTTCTCCGTGCCGCGCAGGTTGACGCGCATCATGTGCTTCGAGCGCGCGGGCCAGAAGCCCACGACCGCGGCGGCGTGGACAACCGCCTGGCAGTCCCTCAGGGCGCGGAGCACGGCCTGCCGGTCCAGGACGTCGCCTGCGGCGATTTCGATGCCGGTGCCCTGCAGGGCTTCGGTAGGACGCCCGGGCTGCACGAGAGCCCGCACCGCATGATCCCGGCGGCTCAATTCCCGAACCACGTACGCCCCGAGCTGGCCGTCGGCTCCGGTTACCAGCACGCGCACGACGGAGCTCCTTCAGGCCGCCGGGCCGGGCAGCCACAGTCCGGCGCCGCGGCACTCGGGTCCCCGCTGGCGAATGAGCGCGTAGGCGCCGACGGTGAACGCCACGTAGCCGGCGCATACGGCGAAGGAGAGCCAGTACCACATGGGGTTTCCCGAGGTGTAGCCGTAGACCGGGAAGTTGATGATCAGGATGAGCGGCAGCGCCAGAACGAACACGATGGCAGCGGCCCGCATGTAGTCCTGGGCCACCGGCGACTTGAACTCCGGATCGACCACTCGCAGCAGCGCCAGCCCCGTGGCCAGAGTGCCGGTAGCCGCTCCGTACACGATGAGGGTCCGGGCAAAACGGTGGTCCGGGAACATCCGCGAGCCCATCCAGGGAATCAGGACCAGCGCCAGTACCCCCGCGATCGTGGACATCACCAGGATCGGCAGCCAGTACCGGGTCACCACCACGATGCTGATCGCGCCCAGGGCGGAGGCCACCATCAGGTCCACGGACAGCCCGGCCAGTCTGGTCAGGCTGTCATCGTCCAAGGTGTGCTCGACCCCGACGGCGACGATCAGCCTGCGCACCGCCATGGCGACCAGCGAGCAGAAGATAAACGCGATGCCCCACAGGCTCGCGGCCAGGTCCCGTCCCGGATTGCCGAGCAGGGAGAGCACGGCGGTGAGACCCGTGAGCGCCAGGTACGTGAGAAAGTAGGTCAGGAGGATGAAGGCGGTATGGTAGGTCTTGCTGTCCATGGCTTCGGTGCGGGTGGTGAGACGGGAGCCCGTGGGCAGGGGCCCTTCCTTGGGATGAAACCCGCTGTTTCTGTCGTAGGCTTCGTCTTGCCCGCCCCCGCCCCCGCCCTGGCTCGGAGCTTTGACCCAGCCGCGCTTGATCCCGTGGTTGATGAGATACACCCCCCCGAAACAGGCCCAGAGAAAGCCTACGGCTGCGAACGTCAGGCCGACGCTGCCGGCGCCGTCGAAGCCGAAGCGCTCCCATCCCTGGCCGATGGCGTAGGCCTGTCCAGGGCCGGCGGAGAAGCCCAGGGGAAGCAGAAAGCCGAAGGCGGGATAGAGGCTGGGCATCAGAAAGGCGATAAAGGCAAAGGTGAGGATCAGCCCGGCGGTGGCCTGGATCCCGTAGTGGGACAGCAGGCCGATGGCCAGGGAGAAGGCTCGCCGCCGGGTCTGGGGGCTCTGTGGTGGAGGGCTGCGGAGGGTCACGGCCACGAAGCTGAGATTCAGGAGATGGTAGGCCAGGGACCGCAGGTGGACCGTGGTCAGGCCGACGAGCGGGGCGGCCCAGCTGTAAAAGACGAGCAGAATGAAACCGGCGGTCAGGGCGTTGGGAATCAGAAAGCGTTGGAAGAAGCGGACCCTGGCGCGAAGCAGGGACGCCAGGAGCAAGCCGGCCGCTACGATGCCCAGGTCGACGAACAACATCCAGGGGAAGTCCATGGCAGTGCCTCCGTTTCTCTTGTCGCCAATGATGCAGCAATTCCAGTGCCAATCCCGCCTGTCCATCTGGAACGGGACCGCATGGAAGGCGCGAGGGCATCAGCGGGGTGGGCAAGGCGCATCGCGCCCAGCGACGCCGCCCGGGCTCATCTAAGTAACGACTAAACGGATAGTTAGCGTGAGGCTTAGGGAAAAGCATCCTGCCGTGGAGCCGGGCTCGATCCGCAGGCTATCAGTGGGCCGCCACCGCGCCGGTGCGGCACCGGAACGGCTTTTGTAGAGGAACCATTGCGGATACGCAATCCCCGCGGAGAGTGTCGCGGATAACTGCCGACATGGCGGCGGTCTGCTCGGAAGTTGCAAAAATGCAAGCGTCTTTCGAGCCGGGTTGCCGGCCCCGGTTGCGACGGGGACCCGCGCGGCCTGCTGTGGGAACGGGTCCCGGTAGTACCACACGACCGAACACGTGCTGCCGGCGGTTGTGCCGGAAACACGGACCCGAGAGCTTGGGGAAGGTGGCGACGAACTGCCGGTGGGGGAGTGCAGACAGGGGCCGCTCCTTCACGTGCTGCGAGAACCAGAAATCGGTCGTCCCAGGGTGTACCGCGGCCTTTTTTTTCCGCATGTGGCGACGGCAGTAGAGGTACGAGGACAAAGGGCTGCACAAGGTAACCATGTTGGGCGCTGGTCTAATCGGCATGTTCTGCACGCGGAGTCTTCACCGAAACCGGAGCTGGGACAGGGTCCACGTGCTGTGCTCCCGCTCCGAGAAGCGCGCCCGGGAGTCCGCCGAAGCCTGGGGGATATCCAAGTGGACCACTGACCTGGCCGGAGCCGTCAACGATCCCGACACCGACGTTGTGGTGATCGGCCTGCCGAACGCGCTGCACAAATAGGCCGTGCTGCTGGCCGCTGAGATGCTGGAGGCAGTGAGAACGGCGGGGGTGTTCAACTGCTACCTGGAAGACCTGGTCTACAATCCGAAGATGCTGAAGACCAGCGAGGCCATCGGCAAAGGAGCGCCGGGCAAGATTCTTTGGACCCGCTCCCGGAAAGCCCATCCGGGTCCGCACAGAGCCTGGTTCTCGGGCAAGGCGCAGTCCGCAGGGGTGCCATCGTGGACATGGGCTGCCGCTGGATCGAGCTGAGCCGCGCCATGGTCGGAAAGGATATCCGGTTGGTGGAGGTCATGCGCTGGGCGGACATGCTGGTCCATCCCATCGACGTGGAGGACAGCGCCATCGGTCTGATCCGGTGCGAGACCGGAGCCATCGGGCAGTTCGAGGCCAGCTGGTGCTTCCGGGGAGGCATGGACCTCCGTGACGAGGTGTCCGGCACCGAGGGCACCGTCTAGGTCAATCACTGGCTGCGCACCGGCATCGAGATGTTCACCAGCGTAGGCCAGGGGGACTATGTCGCCGAAAAGGCGGAAGGCGACAAGGGCTGGTTGTTCCCGGTGGGCGACGAGCTGGGGGAGCTGGAGACAATCATGCTCCGGATTTCACAGCACTTCGAGAGCGGTCTCACGGCGGACAGACGGTACTATTTCGACGTGGAGTACGATTGGGACCGGATAGACTACACGGTCCGGCCCCGAGGCGGCGAGAGGCGCACCACCCCGGAGTGACGGTCCTGTGCGCATCCGAGCAGGGGCGCGCGGAGCCAGCGAAACAGGGGAGAATTCATGTTGACGGAAAAACCGGGCTCTCACCCCCCCCACCCCGCACTAGCTTTGAGAACAGCTATTCGTGAGTGCGGCAGAGGAGCTGCAGATTTCCTACGCCAACGGAAGCATGCACATTCTCGTCCATCTGCAGTCCGATCGCTGCTACGTGTCGGCGCCCGCCGGGACTGCCAGACGATAAAGCAAGCCAGAGAGATCCGTCCCGTTGAAGCCGCGGATCCGCCGTCGATCCGTGAGCTCTCCCGTCGAGTGGGCACATACACGACCAAGCTGAAGACCGTCTTTCCCCAGGTTCACGGATGCACCCCCTCCGATACGTGCCGGAAGCTCGCATGAACAGGGCTGTGGAGCTCTTCCTGCAGGGGCAAGACTCAGTGGGTGAGGTCGCCGCGGCGGTCATGGTGATCCTGTGCAGCGCCTTTCGAGAAGTGGCGGCCGCACTTCCATGGCGCGCCAAGGCCCAAGCCCCGCAGGCGGTCCGTCAGGGACTTGCGCTCGTCCACGTACCTCGCCAGGATGTCCCGGGTGCGCGCGGGGCGGGCGCCGATGTCGGTCGCAGTCTCGTAGGGAACCGCCTGGGCGTCGTAGAAATGTGGTACGTGATCTCGAATGCACCAACGTCCATCCAAAGGCCGGCGGATGCAGTCGGCTTCCTCCAGGTCCGATACCAGGCTCTCCAACCAGCGAGCGTTCGAGTCCAGCAGGTCGATCAGGGCCCCGGGGTCCTCGGGCGCGGCGTTGTCGCCCTTGAAGATGCCCTGGAAACGGCGGAAGACTCCCGGAGCCTCGCCGCATTCAGGACACGACTCCGGCACCGCGCTCACGGCCACAGAGGCGCAGCTGCGGCAGACAAACACGTCAGGCGCCTCCAGGTAGGTAAGGTCCCCGCTCGGCCGGGTCGACATCGCGCCGACAGGACCGGGCCCCGACTCGCACCAGCGCAAAGACCAGAGCCTCGAGCAGCTTCTGCAGGTTCAGCATGCCGTGATCGGCGAGGTCCTCGGAAGCCGCGATCAGGCCCCCTGAACATCGAGTTTGACCATCGGCACCTCCTAACCTGACTGTAGCACTTATATTTGTGTCTGTCGATCGGCCGCTATCGAGCCGACTCGCCGGTGATCTTCCGCAGCCAGCCTTTCGTCCGCCTGTCAATGTCCACAGATCGTATGAAAACACGGCATGCCCATCCCGGGAGAGGGTGAGCTCCACCGGCGGATGATGCGGCACCGCATTTTCGGATACGCGGACTGGATCCCACTCAATCTCCGAAAGCATCGAGTGACGAGGTTCGCAATCCAGCCAGAAATTCTGGCAAAGACGGGCAGGTGCAGCTCTCGACGTCCTATAATATGGAGAAGCAGGCGCGTACTCGCTGTCCCGGACCGCGGCGGCAGTGCTGTCGCCAAAAAAACGGACACTGAAGGAGCCTGAAGGAGGAAGAAGGGAGGTCATCATGATCCACGTACCCGCACGGACGATCCGCAGGGGACGCGCGGCCCTGCTGCCCGCGGCCGCGGCCTGCGGCGTGCTGCTGCTCGCGCAGTGCTCTCTCGATGACGGGAGCTTGATGGTTCGCCCGACCCACCTTGTCGGGGTGTTCCTGGTCCCCATGAGCGAAGCGAACCAAACCCACTCGGTGGCCCTCGGAGACGTGGACGACGACGGGGATCTGGATCTGGTGGTGGGCGATTACGATCAGCCCACCCGGATCTGGCTCAATGACGGCAGAGGGATGTTCGCCGACAGCGGCCAGGTCCTGCGGGAGTTCCCCATGCCCGAGGCCGAGACCTCCTTCGTAGCCCTGGCCGATCTGGACAACGACGGGGATCTGGATCTGGTGGAGTGCACATTCCCCTGGGGCGTTTTCGTGTACCGCAACAGCGGC
>JAFGFV010000170.1 GCA_016930895.1 Spirochaetales bacterium
GCATCGTCGTTGCGGCACTCGATGTAGCAGTTGTCGTTGTGGCGGTTGGCCCGGCTGCGGGTGAGCTCGATGTGCAGGGTTCGGCAGCAGTCGGCGAAGGCGAAGTTGATGAACTCGCCCCCGCTGTCGGCGTTGGCACTGTGAATCGGGAAGGGCAGCTGGGCGTGGATGTCGGTGAGGGCCTCCACGACCCAGCGGCGGGCCCGGTTGAGCAGCGCCCGCAGTTCGGTCCAGAAGCTGGCCACATCCACGGCGGCCAGGGTGAAGCAGAACTGGCCGCGGGAATTGCCCCCGTCGTGGCCGACGGTGTCGATCTGGAAATGCCCGGGCCCCACCCGGTCCCACTCGGCGAAGGTGCGCACAGGGATGCGGCGCTTCAAGGAGGTGGTGGGTTTGGTATGCCCGATGCCTTTCAGCCGCTCCTTCGCCCGCTGCGCCTTCAGCCGCCGGTCGAGGGTGGCTGGGCTCATGGCGGCGATCTGCTGCAGATGATCGGCTTGGAGTCCCAACTCCGGGGCCTGGCGCAGATACTCCAGGTTGTCCGCGATGGCCACCTTCAGCCGCTTGCCGCACATGCTGTCGAACAGCGTCCACAGCGTGAGCAGGCTCGGCTGCAGCTCGGCTCCGTAGCGTGGGTGGCCGACTCGCTTCGGTCTCTTCGGCCAGGAGCCGGCTTTCAGCCGCAGCAACTCGGTTCCGGTGTGCACGTAGCGGCTCTTGCCCCAGCGGGTGAGCAGATGAATCGCGTACTTGCGGTTGTACCCGGTGGTGGTGCAGAACTCATCGAGGAGTCCCCCCTTCTCGGCTCGCGTGGCCGTACGGTAGCGGCGAGCGTACTCGGTACTCAGATGATGGCGGACGATCATCGGTAACCTCATCAGTTCCCCCATGCTTTCAAGCATGGGGGAAGAGCTGTTGGGTTAGAAATCTCGATGAGGCAACGCCTTAGCTCCGGTTAGATTTTGGCTGAGGCAATTCGCCATCTCGCCCTTGTTGGGCCTCCCGGGTATACTTCGCACGGCAACGATGAAGGATACAACGCGCCGCCGTCACAGCTACCGCGGAACCATACAGGGAGTCGGATTCAGGCCCTGCGTCTACCGCTGTGCCGCGGAGCTGGGCCTGTCCGGTTTCGTCCAGAACCGGAGGTCGTGCGTCGTCGCCGAGGTCCAGGGACCGGCGGACAGGGTCGAGGCCTATCCCGGCCGGCTGCGGCAGCTGCTGCCGTCCGCGGCCCGGATCACCGAGGAGCGGGTCGAGGAGCTCGCCCCGGTTGCCGAAGACTGCTTCCGCATCGCCGCCAGCGTTGCGGCCGACTACGACTTTCCGCCGATTCCCCCCGACCTGGCGATCTGCCCGGACTGCCGGAGGGAGCTGTTCGATCCCTCCGATCGGCGTTACCTCTATCCCTTCGTCTCCTGCACGCAGTGCGGACCGCGGTACACGATCGTCGAGAGCACCCCCTTCGACCGTGAGACCACCTCGATGGTCGACTTTCCGCTCTGCGCCGCCTGCCGTACCGAATACGAGGACCCCGGAGACCGGCGGTTCCACGCCCAGGCCAGCTCGTGTCCCGACTGCGGACCGCGCCTGCACCTGGTCGACGCGGCCGGGCGCGCAGTGGCCGGTGAACCCTTGATCTCCGCCGTCGAGGCGCTCCGCGCCGGCGCCGTCGTGGCGGTCCAGGGGCTGGGGGGCTTTCACCTGGCGGCCGATCCGCGCAACACAGCGACCATGCAGCGGCTGCGCCGGGACAAGGAGCGGGAACGCAAGCCCTTCGCCCTCATGGTTCGTGATCTGGAAGTCGCCAGGAGGTTGTGCGCGGTGGACGACCCGGCCGCCGCGGAGCTCGCCTCGGAGCGCTCTCCCATCTTGATCCTTCCCGCCCGGGATCCCGAGGGCCTCCGCCTGGTGTCCGACACGGGTACCCTCGGGATCCTGCTGCCCTACACGGCGCTGCACCTGCTGCTGTTCTACCACCCGACGGCTGCTCCGTTCGACTGCCTGGTGATGACCTCCGCCAACCTCAAGGGACAGCCGATGGTGACCGTCGCCCAGCAGGCGCTCGAGAAGCTCGCCGGGACGGCGGAGCTCTTCCTCTGCCACGACCGGCGGATCCTGTTCCGCGCCGATGATTCGGTGCTCCGCCCCTCCGCGTACGGTCCGGCCTTCTGCCAGATCCGGCGGTCCAGGGGCTGCGTGCCCCGGCTGGTTTCGCTGCCCCGTGGCCTGGACGAGTCCGTGCTGGCGGTGGGCGGCGATCTGAAGAACGCCCCGGCGCTGGGCCTGGGGCGGGACCTGTACCTGGGCGCGTTCGTCGGCGACCTGGAGGATCCCGAGACCTACCAGGACTTCCGGATGCAGGTCCAGCGCCTGCTGGAGCTGTATGGCCTGCGACCGCAGCGGGTAGCCTACGATCCGCACCCGCTGTACGTCTCCCATGCCTGGGCCGCGGAGAGCGGGCTCTTGCCGGCGGTGGCCGTCCAGCATCACCACGCCCACGTGCTCTCCGTGATGGCGGAGCACGGCCTGGAGGAGGCGATCGGGCTGGCCTTCGACGGAACGGGTTACGGCAGCGACGGCACCGTCTGGGGAGGGGAGTTCCTGCATGCCACCCGGCGGGGCTTTGTCAGGATGGGCCACTTCGGCCCCTTTCGTCTGCCCGGCGGCGAGAGCGCCGTGCTGCATCCGATCCGGATCGCCCTCGCGCTGCTGATCGAGGCGGGGGAGGATGTCGAGACCCTGCTCCCGGACATGCCTGGAACCGAACGGCGCCTGCTGGAGGAGATCGTCCGCCGCAGCCTTCACGCGCCGCTGACGACCTCGGTGGGCCGCATCTTCGACGCGGCCGCCGCACTGCTCGCAGGGGTCGGCGAGGTCAGCTACGAGGCGGAGGGACCCATCCGCCTGGAGGGCATGGCGGCAGGCGAGGCGCGCGAGGCCGGGATTCCAGGCGCCCGCGGCGTGGTCGCGCTCACTGCGGGGCTGCCCTTCCGCCTGGACGCCGCGCCGCTGATCGCCGAACTCGCCCGGCGGCGCCGCGCGGTGAGCCCTGCCCGGCTCGCGCTGGAATTCCACGTCGAGATCGCCTCCGCGGCGGTTAAGGGCGCGCTGGAAATGCGCGAGCAGACCGGTCTGAACGACCTATGCCTTTCCGGGGGGGTGTTTCAAAACGTGCTCCTGCGCGAGATTCTCTGGCCGCGGCTGCACAGCGCCGGATTCCGCGTCTACACCAACGAGCAGGTGCCCCCGGGCGACGGAGGCCTGGCGATCGGCCAGGCCTATTTCGAACCCTGAGCGGGTCATGGCGGCTTGGCAGAGCCGGTCGCGGCGGTTAGGATTGACTCTTCGGTGAGAGGGGGTGCTCCATGTGTCTGGCAGTTCCTCTCGAGGTGCTGCAGCTCCTCGACGGCGACAGGGCCGTGGTCCGGCAAGGCGAAGGGACCCTGGAGGTAGACACGTCGCTGCTCGAGGCGCCGAAAATCGGCGACTACGTGCTGGTCCACGCCGGCTTCGCCATCCAGACGATCGACTCGGAGAAGGCGGAGGAAACGCTTACCCTCCTTGCCCAGCTGGAGGGCCCCGCCAGTGGAACTGAGTGAGCGCCTGCGCGACCGCACAGTGGCGCAATCCCTGACGCGGGGGATCGAAGCCGCTGCGGCGTCGATAGGCCGTGAAGTCCGGATCATGGAGGTGTGCGGAACGCACACCGTGGCCCTGCGTCGGAGCGGAGTGCACTCCCTGCTGCCGCGCAACGTCACGATGGTCTCGGGGCCGGGGTGTCCGGTCTGTGTCACCCCGACCGGCTACATCGACAACGCGCTGGCCCTGGTCGAGTCCGGGCAGGCGACAGTCGTGAGCTTCGGGGACATGCTCAAAGTGCCAGGCTCGCGGGGCTACTCCCTGTCCCGCCACCTGGAGTCTGGCCGGGTGCGGATGCTCTACTCTCCGACGGAGCTCACGGCAATCGCCGAGGGATCCTCCGGACCCGTGGTCTTCCTGGGGATCGGGTTTGAAACCACGATCCCGGCCGTGGCCTCGGTGTTTCTCAAGCTGGGCTCCGAGCCCCAGGCCCGGCTGTTCCTCTATGCGGCCTTCAAGACCGTGATGCCGGCGCTCCGTGCCCTCATGGCCGCGCCCGATCTCGGCATCGACGCGTTCCTCCTGCCGGGGCACGTGTCGGCCATTATCGGGACGCGGGCCTACGGCGAGCTGGAGGCTCCCGGCGGCGCTCCGGGGGTGGTCGCAGGTTTCGAGCCGGTGGACATGCTCTACGCAATCTTGCTGATCCTCAGGCAGGTGGCTTCCGGCTCCTGCCGGGTGCAGAACGCGTACCCACGGGCGGTAAGGCCGGAAGGTAACCCGCGCGCCTGGGGTTTGATCGAGCGGCTGCTGGAGCCCAGCGACGAGCTGTGGCGAGGGCTGGGCAGGATCCCCGGGGGAGGCCTGCGGCTGCGGGCGCAGTACGCCGAGCGCGACGGCGAACGGGTGTTCGCGCTGCCGCCGATTCAGGATCACGAATCTCCGGGCTGCCTGTGTGGTCAGGTGATTCGGGGGAAGTGCCTGCCCGCCGACTGCGCGCTCTTCGGAACTTCGTGCACTCCGGACCGGCCCGTCGGACCGTGCATGGTGTCCTCGGAGGGAACCTGCGCGGCCCACCTGAGATACGCCTGAGGTTTCGCGGATGCAGGAACGGCTCATCAGCCTGGAGCATGGAAGCGGCGGCGCCCTCTCGCGCGAGCTGATCGAGCAAGTGATTCACCCCTGCTTTCGCAGCGATCACTACCCGGGGCTCACGGACGCCGCGGCTTTCCTCCTGGCCGGTGAGGGCAGGATCACGACCGACACCTTCGTGGTCGATCCGCCGTTCTTCCCTGGAGGAAACATCGGGAGGCTCGCCATTTTCGGCACCTGCAACGATCTCTCGGTGTCGGGAGCCAGGCCCCGGTATCTTACTCTGGCGCTGGTCATCGAGGAGGGGCTGCCCCTGGCGCTGCTGCGCCGGGCCCTGGAGGAGGCGGCCCAAGCCGCGGCCCAGGCTGGGGTCTACGTGATTAGCGGGGACACCAAGGTCGTTCCGGCAGGAAGTGGGGGCGGCCTGTTCGTCAACACCACCGGCGTGGGCGAGCTGCAGTTCCCGCCGGGAATCGACACTGCGCGGATCGAGCGGGGAGACCGGGTGATGGTGAGCGCACCGGTGGGCGCGCACGGCCTGGCCGTACTGGCCGCCCGCGAGGGCCTGAGCGTGGGCGACTCGGTGCGCAGCGACTGCGCCCTCCTGCATCCACTCTGCGAGCGTCTCTACAGTCTGGGACCCGCCCTCCGATTCCTGCGGGACGCCACGCGTGGGGGACTCGCGGCCGTGCTCAACGAGATCGCCGCCGACGCGGGGTTGGGCCTCTTGGTGAGCGAGGAGAAGGTGCCGGTCGATGGCACGGTGCAGACGGCCGCGGACATCCTGGGGCTCGACCCGCTGGAAATCGCGAACGAGGGCGTCCTGGTCGCCGTGGTCTCCCGGGAGAGCGCCAGTGAAGCGCTCGATCTGCTGCGGGGCCATGAGCTGGGCCGTCGGGGGGCAGTGGTCGGTGAGATGACCGAGGACCCGGCGGGCCGCGTCCTGCTGGAGACACGGATCGGGGGCCGGCGGATCCTCCCTCTGCCCCGGGGTCTCCTGCTGCCGAGGATCTGCTGATCGAGGCCCGCCTGTGGCCTACAGCCGGGGCTCGATCCCCCCGCCCAGCGTGCGCACGACTGATCTCCAAGGTGCGACTTGGATCTACTGCTTCTACCGATCTGTGATCACCATGTAGGACGGCAGTGGCATGTATATGAAGACCGTGACAACCAGAACTATCAAGCAGAAGAGCCAGAAAAAGGGATTTGGGTTCGCGGGGAGATGCCGCTTGCCGGCCGGCTGCGCTTTATGTCAACCTGAGGCTTTCAGCACCCGTGGATCCATCCTGATTGATGATGAGGGAGAGCACAATGAGACGGTGCAAGGCCGATACACCTCTGCTTCGAGGCCTGTTGAGTTTGGCGGCCGGAATGGTCGTCTTCCTGTCGGTGGGTCGTGCCGGGCTAGTTGCGGCTCCAACCGGAACCTCGGTTGAACCGGTATACAGCGTCGTGAGCCCTCTGGGTGATGCTACCGCGAAGATGGTCAAGATGGTTCCGCGCCTTGACACCCTGGCGGGCAAGACGGTCTGCATGGTGTGGAATCACGCGTTCAAATCGGATATCACCCATCCCGCCATTGGGGAAGCGCTGAAGAGCCAGTATCCTGATATCCGCATCGTTCCATACACCGAGATCGACGCCGCGATCCGGGCGGCGGGTGGTGACAGCTCTTCGCCGGAACCCGAAGTCCTGCAGACCGTGTTCAGGCAGAAGGGCTGCGACGCCGTAATAAGCGGAAACGGCGGGTGAGGCGTCTGCACTCCGCGCGCGGTGCGTGCGGTCACAGAAGCCGAAAAGCTGGGCATTCCGGGTGTGGTTGTGAGCGGCGCGGGATTCGATGAGCAGGCGCGCGCCGCGGGAGTCGATCAGGGCGTGCCCGCTTTGCAGGTCGCCGTCTACCCGGGGGCGTTTGATCTTCACTCGAACGCCGAGCTCCGGGAAAACACCAGAAAGGTCGTTCTCCCTCAGATCACGCAGGCGCTGACCGGGACCATACCCGCGACAGATACCGTTGAAGCAGCAAAGCAGATCGTATTCACCGGTTCCATCGATGCCATCAATCGATACTTCAGCGACAACAAGTGGAGTGACGGACTGGCCATCGTTCCGCCGACGGTGGAACGAATCCAGGAGTTCCTGAAGTACACCGATTACGCCCCTGATGAGCAGATCGCGGTGCTCCCGTCGGCGAGTCTGAAAGCGACGCCATGGAGCATAGCGGCCAATGCGGTAATGGCCGGCTGCCGGCCCGAGCACATGCCCGTATTGATCGCGGCGGTCGAGGCCATGGGGGACCCTGCGTTTCGATTGTCGATGACCGGCGGCAGCACCCATTCGTTCGTACATTTCTATCTGGTGAATGGGCCGCTGGCCAGGCAGCTCCAGATCGATCATGGCCAGGGACTGATCGCTCACTCGACCAACCAGGTCATCGGCCGCGCCTTGAGCCTCATAGAGAGGAACATCGCGGGCTACCGCATCAAAGAGACGCAGATGGGCAGCTTCGGAAAGACCCAGTCCTGGGTGTTGGCGGAAGACGAAGAGGCCCTGCAGAAGATCGGCTGGAAATCTTCTCATGTGCAGAAGGGTTTCTCGAAAGACGCGAACACGGTCCTGGCAGCCAGCAGTACCGTGTGGGGGCAGAACCTCATTCCGGCATCCTCCGATCCCAGGATCGTCATGCAGTTGATCGCCTATGGAGTCACTCACGGGGAGATGTTCGCCAGCGGCATGATCGATTCGCGCCGGTATCTTCTGCTGACGCCGGGAGTCGCCGAGGCGCTTGCGGCCGGAGGGTACACGAAAGAAAGCCTGATCGAGGACGTGAGGAGAAACGCGAGACGGATCACATACGAATGGACATTCTCCAAGGTGTACGGCTCGTACGGCCGGGTGCTGGGATCCTTTGAAGACGAGCTGGAGAAGTCCATGAGGGAACCTGGTGCCCTCATGGGGAGACTGCCGCCATGGTATCCCAGATTCCCGGGGTGGGAAGAAATCGTCACAACGCCGGCCGTCACACCCGGCAGGCTGCAGATCATCGTGTGCGGGGACCCGAACAGAAACAAGGTACAGACGCTGGCGGGCGGCATGGGGGCGGCGATCAAGGAGATAAGACTGCCGGCGAATTGGGACGAGCTCATGCATAAAGCGGGGTACCCGCCGCTGAGCGAGTTCTTCATCCGGGAATAGAGCGCGGTGATCTCGGCGGTGACGGCGGCGTACGAGCCACGCAGTGCGTGCCCTTCGCAGAGACCGGGATCTGCCGGACTGTTGACACAAGTGGCTAACTTAGCCATCATTTCCCCATGAAAGCGGTCGGGACGAAGGTCTTGAAGGACAATCTAAGCAAGTACCTCCGAATGGTCCGTGAAGGCGAGACGATCCTCGTGACGGACAGGGACGAGGTCATCGCGGAAATCCACCGCCCCACACACCATGTGCCGGGCAAAGTCACTCGATGGGAAGCCTTTCTGAACGACGAGTCGCGCCGAGGGAGCGTGACGAGATCGAAGACCGGCAGACCGCCCTCGATGGCGAAGCTACTTGAAATTCCTAGACCATCCGTGCCCATCAGGATCCAGGACCTGCTGGAATCGATCAGGGCCGACTGATGGTCTGTTATTACGATTCGAGCATCCTTCTGGCCGCAATCCTGGAACAGGCGCCGC
>JAFGFV010000171.1 GCA_016930895.1 Spirochaetales bacterium
GTCGACGGGCCGGGCCGAGAACGGCGAGTTCCTGGGCGGGCCCGTGTACAGGTTCTCGGCGGGAGTGCGCGGCCGCCCGGAGTGGCCTGCGGATCTCTGAGGTCTGGCAGACCTCAGAGTTCTGGCAGACCTCTGGCGTCCCGCGGCGCGTGCTCTATGCCCTGTACGTTGCATGATATTAGTCAAATCTGCAGGGTGTTTGCCGCTCCCCTTCGTGTCAGGCGCTCACCCCTTTCGGGCCGTGGAACCCAAGATCTCCCGGATCTCGGTTTCCAGTCGCCGCGGCGAGAATGGCTTCTGCAGCAGGCGCACGCCGGCCCGCAGCAGACCCTGGGGGGCGAGGGAGTTCTCTGCGTAGCCGGAGATGTAGAGCACCTGCAGGGCGGGGTTCTCGTCGACCAGCGCCGCAGCCAGCTCCGCTCCTCCCAGGCCCGGCATGATCACGTCCGTCACCAGGAGGTCGAACTCGGCGCCGTGGCCGCCAAAGCGCTCCAGGGCCGTGCGTCCATCGCTTGCTTCCGTGACCTGGTAGCCGTAGCGCACCAGGTAGTCGCAGAGCATGCGCCGCAGGCTCTCTTCGTCCTCCACGAAGAGGATACGTCCGCGTCCCGGCGCTGCCGCAGGCTGGGCGGACTGCCCCTCCGGGCTGGGACGTCGTGGTTTCTCGTGAACGCGGGGCAGATAGATGTTGAAGGCGCTGCCCTCCCCGGGCCGCGACCGCACGTCCACGTAGCCGGCGCTCTGCTTGACGAGGCCGTACACCGTGGACAGCCCGAGGCCGGTGCCCTTGCCCCGTTCCTTGGTGGTGAAGAACGGCTCGAAGATCCTGTCCAGGAGGGCCGGTGGAATTCCGTGTCCGTCGTCCTCCACCCGGATCAGCACGTACTCCTCCTCCGGGATGTCCAGCTCCTGCGCCGGTAGGATTTCCGAGCGGTCGGCTCGCGCCGTGGCGATCCGTAGGTGGCCTCCGTTCTCCATGGCGTCCACCGCGTTCACGACGAGATTCAGGATGATCTGCTCGAGCTGTCCCGGATCCGCCTTGATGTTGCCTGCCTGCTCCGCCAGGTCGTAGCTGAGCGCGATGCTCTCCGGGATGAGCGGCCGCAGCAGGCGCTGCATGTTCAGCAGCAGCTCATTGGTGTCCAGCACCAGGGGATTGTGGATCTGCTTGCGGCTGAAGGCCAGCAGCTGGCCGGTCAGCGCAGCCGCGCGCTTGGCCGCCCTCTGGATCTCCCCGATCTGCTCCCGCCGCGGCTCGTCCAGGCGTTCGGACTCCAGGAGCAGTTCGCTGTACCCGAGGATGCTCGTGAGCAGGTTGTTGAAATCGTGGGCCATGCCTCCCGCCAGGCGGCCGATGGATTCCATCTTCTGGGCCTGCTGCAGCTGCTCCTCCAGGTGCCGGCGATCCGTGACGTCGAGGATGATGCCCTGGACGTAGGCGGGGCGGCCCGAGTCGTCCACCACGTTCTGCAGGAACTCGTGTACCCAGCGCAGCTCCGCGTCCTTGCGCACGATCCGGTACTCCCGCTCGAGGGAGAAGCGAGGAACGAGCCTGAGACGCGGGTCGTCGGCGATGAGCTCTCGGTCTTCCGGGTGGATGATGGCCCGCCAATTCCACCCGTCTCCGCCCACCTCCTGCGCAGTGTAGCCGGTGATCTCCTGTACGGCCCCGTGCACGAAGATCGGGATCTCCTCCAGGGTCCGGCGGTAGACGATCCCGCGGAAGCTCTCCACGAAGCCGCGGTAGCGTTCCTCGCTTTCCCGCAGAGCGTGCCCCGCGCGTTCTCTCTCTGTGACGTCCCGGCTGATGCACACAGTGCCCGCCAGCTGGCCGTCCGGGCCGCGGAGAGGCGAGCCGGAAAAGCTGAGAACCCGCCGGGCGCTGCCCTCGCCATAGGCCGCCTCGCGGTCCTTGAGCGGGCCCGCCTGCATCGAGCGTATCAGCGAGGAGGCTTCGGGGATCCGGGCGCAGACGGTATCCACGCGCTGGCCCAGGACCTCGTGTTCCGCCAGCCCGAACAGAGCGCAGAAGGCAGGGTTGGCGAAGCGCACCATACCCTCCGCATCGAACAGCACCAGGCCGTCGGACATGGTGGCGATGATGCTCTCAGCGGCGTACGAAGGGCTGATGGGCGCCAGGCCGGTTTTGGAGACGTTTCTGAACAGGACGAGGAGGAAGGCGTAGAAGGGCAGGTAGCCGAAGGGGTACAGGGGTACGCCGAATTTGGGCAGGAAGTCGACCATGCCCAACCCCGCGAGCAGGTAGGCCGCGAGAATGACCCGGCCGCGTCGGCACTGCTCGCTGTCGCGGTCGGTGAGCCGCCGCTGCTCTCGCCGGCCGTGCAGAAAGGCCACGGCTACCGTTCCCACGAAGTAGGCGATGAACGGAATACTCAGCCAGCCGTAGCGCGCGTAGTACCCCCACCAGTACATGGTGACGTCCGTGATCAGGTGCTCCGTGCCGACCGCCAGGGCGGAGAACACCCCCGACACGACCCATGCGACCCATACGAGCCGCCCTTGGCGCCGGTGCCCCGGAGGAAAGGCCTCGGTCATGAAGTGAAGGGCCGCGGCAGGGATGAAGGGCACGCCGAGGTAGGCGGCCCGCGCGTACACCAGGGCGACCTCCGGGCGGGCGCTGCTGTACATCA
>JAFGFV010000172.1 GCA_016930895.1 Spirochaetales bacterium
CGGGGCGCGGGTTGCCGCCGAGGCTGTGGCGCCTCGCGTGAGGGCCGAGCTCCGGAGGGCGGGCTCGCCGCGGGCTGCCTTTGCCACCGCCTCCGGGGAGCCCAGGGAGCACAGGGGGGACCTCCTCAACTTCATCCGCCTGGGCCCGTGGCTCGACCGCTTCGGGCCGCAGCCGGACAGGGTCGCCCCCCCGCTGGCGGTTCCGGCCAAGGAGGGCGGCCAGGCCGAACCGGGGCTCTTCGATCAGATCGTGATCCCGGTGGTGCTGGTTGGCACCAGCTACAGCGCCGGGGAGCTGTGGAGTTTCGAGGACTGTCTCAAGGCGGCGCTGCAGGCGGATGTGCTCAGCGTCGCGGAGGAAGGTCAGGGGCCCCTGGTTCCGATGCAGGCCTTGCTGCAAGGCGCGGTCCTGTCGGACGTGCAGGCCGACGTGGTGATCTGGGAGATCCCGGAGCGCTATTTCCACTCCCCGCCGCCGGCGCGATGACGCTGCCGCTTTGCCCGGAGCTGCGGGCTGCTTCCCGCAGAAACTCCTGGAAGGCCCTCTTGGTGACGTCCACGGCGACGCACGCGATCAGACGGGGATGGTCACAGTTGGACACGTGGAGCCGGAGCTCCACGAAGCGCAGCGAGCCGTCGCTCCGCACCACCGCGAGCTCGTGGGGGCCGCGCGGCACCTTGACCAAGCTCTCGGACATGACCCGCGAGAGCGTCAGCAGCCCTTCCGCAGTCAAGAGCGGCGACCAGTAGTAGGGCAGGCCGATCAGCCGGTCTCGATCGTAGCCGCACAGCTCCTGCGCAGCCCTGTTCAGCCAGCGGAAACGCCCCCACAGATCGCACAAGACGACGGGCACTGCATGGCCCTCGGTCATTCGCTGACACCGGCGCTCAGCCTCTCCCGGTGCGGTCAGTTCCTCGAGCGGGCAGTCGAGGGTGTGGGCCAGCACGGCATGCTGGAAGGCGAGGTGCCTCATGATCTCGGGCAGCTCCATCATGCCAGGCCGTCCCGCTTCGGCCTCCGCTTCCACGTTGCTGAACCGCAGAGTAGGAACGACCCGTTGGACTCCTGCGCGGTATCGCAGGATCTCGACAGCCCGGCAAGCTCCTGGTTCCACGGCGCGCTCCTTTCTCGACTCGTCGGTCACCTTCCCTGCCGAAGGCCCACGACCGCGACACAACGATTATCCGCAAGCATGCCTCGAAACCTCGAGTCCCAGGTATAATCCGAAGCGGCTATTCCGACACGGCAGATCATATGAAGCCGATCCGGTTGACGCAGCCCCGCCGGGCATCGAGCACGAGCAGCGCGCTGCCGAGCAGGGAGATGGCTCCGTAGCTCGCCGCCTCGAGGATGGAGCTGCTGGGGGGTGATTGCCCGCTCTGCCGACTCTGCCGGCTCTGCCCTGGACCGCTCACCCCGACCCGCGCTACGATGATCCGGTACGCATACTCTGGCGTCGGGGAGGAAGACAGTGGCCGCGAACAAGACCGCGAACGTGGAGGCCGCCAATCGGGAAGCACGTGTGCGCCTGGTGGCTGCCTTGGAGGGCAAGGGGGCGCACCTGAGCTACGAGGATGCCGTGCGCGGGTTTCCCGATCGGCTCATGAACGAGAAGCCTCCCCACGTACCTTACTCCTTCTGGCACCAGCTGGAGCACATCCGCATCGCGCAGTGGGACATGCTCGGCTACATTCAGGACCCCGATCATGAGTCACCGCCCTGGCCCGAAGGCTACTGGCCGGCCCAGGACGCAGTGACCGACGCCGCCGGGTGGAAGCGCAGCATCGACGGCTATCTGGCGGACCGGCGCAAGCTCGTGGACCTGCTGAACGACCCGAACGCGGACCTGCTGGCACCCGTCCCTCACATGGACAACCGCAGCATCCTGCGCTCCGTGTTCATCGTCGTGGATCACACCGCCTATCACCTGGGGGAGTTCGTCATGGGCCGCCAGATCCTGGGTGCCTGGAAGTCCGAGCTCGACCGAGGCTGAGCGGGTGGGTGGCGAAACTTGACCGTTTCGGTTATAATTTCTGCAAGAATCTGACGAGGAGACGGCTCATGGCTGAACAGGACAGGGACGACAGGCATGAGGAGTTCGGGATCCGCGATGCCAAGGGGCACTGGAGGCCGCCCTACCCGGTCAGGTACGCTCCGCTTCTAACCTGGCCGCCCCGGCCGCTCGGGTTCCTCAAGTGGCTCTTCGGCTATCCCGGCTTCCTGTGGCCGATCAACGTCTTTTTCATCGGCCTGGCGCTGGTGAGCTGGTACTTCCTGCAGCCGCCTCTCGAGCGCATGGCCGAGCTGCGTTTCGACTGGATCGCCATCCTCCTGGCCCGCAACATGGGGCTGATGTGGCTGATCTTTGGCGGCCACCACCTGGTGTTCTACATGCTCAGGCTCCAGGGCGATCGCCGGAAATACCACCCCGAGTGGCTCTCCGGGAACAACAAGAAGTACCTGTTCGGCAACCAGACCTACGACAACGTCGTTCGCAGCTGCGTCTCCGGCTGCACGATCTGGACCGCCTACGAGGTGCTGTACTTCTGGGGGGCGGCCAACGGCTGGTTCCCGTACCTCAGCCCGGCGCGGAATCCGGGCTGGTTCGTGGCCGGGTTCCTGCTGATTCCCCTCTGGCGGGAAACCCACTTCTACGTGGTCCACCGGCTGCTGCACTGGCGGCTGCTGATGCGGGCTTTCCACCGCATCCACCACTTGAATCCCAATCCGGGCCCCTGGTCCGGGATGGCCATGCACCCTGTGGAGCACCTTCTGTACCTCAGCGTGGTGGCCATCCACTTCGTGGTTCCCTCCCACCCGCTGCATTTCCTGTTCAATTCGCAGCTCACCGCTCTCACCCCCGCCTTCGGCCACGTGGGCTTCGAGGGGCCCGTGTTCCGCGGCTGGTTCATGACCGGCTCGTACTTTCACTATCTCCACCACCGCTTCGTCACCTGCAACTTCGGAGAGGCGACGGTGCCGCTGGACGAGTGGTCCGGGACCTTCTTCGAC
>JAFGFV010000024.1 GCA_016930895.1 Spirochaetales bacterium
CGACCCACTGCATCATCCGAAACGAGGTGCACGCCAAAGCTCGATGAGGCACGTCCGCCTGGTCTTCGGGACCTACAACATCCTTCCTCAAGGGGAGTCTCCCGACGTCTACGAGCGGCTGTACCAGGGGGCCCTCAAGCCGTTTCTCAGCCTGCTGAACAACTATCCCAAGATCCCGGTGGTGCTGCACTACTGCGGTTCGCTGTACACCTGGCTGGAGGACAGCCACCCGGAGTTCCTCATGCTCCTGAAGGAGATGACCAAGCGCAGGCAGGTGGAGCTCCTGGGCGGGGGGTTCTACGCCCCGATCCTGTCGATCCTTCCCGACGGGGACAAGCTCGGGCAGATCGAGAAGCTCACCACATACCTGCGGACGACCTTCGGCGGCCGTCCCAGGGGGGCCTGGATTCCGGAGAGGGTGTGGGAGCCCGGCCTGACGCGCATCCTGGCCAACAGCGGGATCGAGTACGCCTTCCTGGACGACCGACATCTGGTCATGTCCGGGCTCGAGGAGTCCGAGTGCCTGTTTCCCTACCTTACCGAAGAGCAGGGCAAGATGGTCACCATCCTCCCGCTGCGCACCGCCATGGCGCACAGCATTCCGGCCTACAACCCCGACTCGCTCGTGCTGGAGCTGAACGAGCTCGGAGCCGACGCTCGCGACCCCGTGGTGGCCCTCATGGTGCCGGGAGCCCGGCTGGGCTTCGAGGAAGGCACCGGGGAGATGTGCTACGGCACGAAAGGGGAGGGGGGCTGGCTCCGGAGCTTCTTCCAGCTGTTGGAGCGCAACCGGGACTGGCTGCGGCTGGTGACTCCCAGGTGGAGCCCGGAGACCCTGGCGGTCCAGGGCCGGGTGTACCTGCCCTGCGTGGCTTCCGATGAGCTGATGCGCAGCGTGCTCAGCCCGGACCGCCAGAAGGTCTTCACCGACATCGGAAAGAGAATGAGACGCCAGGAGGCCGAGCAGTACCTGCGCGGCGGGTTCTTCCGGATGTTCCTGACCAAGTATCCGGAGATAGACCAGCTGTACTGCCGCTTCATGTATGCCCGCCTGCAGGTTGGGCAGATCCGGGGGGACAAGTACCGGAAGATGGCGGCCCTGGACGAGCTGTGGAAGGGGCAGACCGGGGCGATCTACTGGCATGGCACGCAGGACGGCGCTTACGCGAGCCACCTGCGCAAGGCTGCGTACGGCTCCTTCATCGAGGCCGAGCGGATCGCCCGCGGCGTGGGAAACCACGTGCCCGGAATCATCGAGACCGATTTCGATCTCGACGGCTCTTCCGAGTACCTCTACCAGGGCAAGCTGTACAACGCTTTCGTGCACTCCCGCGGCGGCTCCATCTTCGAGCTGGACTACGTGCCGGCCGCCTGGAACTACCTGGACACCTTTGCGCGCTGGCCCGAGCCGTACCACCACTATAGGTACGAGGGTTGCGACTGGTATCCCCGCCGGGGCTTCATCGACCACTTCTTTCCGCCGGGGGCGGACCTCGAGCGCTTCGATCGGATGACCATTCCGGAGCTGGGGGACTTCGTCGGCGGGCGGTACCGGCTCAAGGAGCTGAGGAGAGACCAGCGGGAGCTGGTTCTGGAGCGGGAGGGAACGCTCAAGGTCAAGAAGAAACAGCAGCCGTTACGGCTCCAGAAGCGCTACCGCTTCCGCGAGAACAGCCTGGAGGTGCAGATCCAGGTCGAGAACTCCGGGCCAGCGGCGATCGCCGTGAACTATGGCGCGGAGATCAACCTGTCACTCCCGCAGGGCGTCGAGGTGGTCGGCGGCTGCGGCGAGGAGAGCCGCCCGGTGGACCTCGAGCGCTCCGAAACGGGCGGGCTGGACGGGCTGGTGGTGCGAGACCCCGCCAACGAGGCGAGTCTCGCCCTGTCGTCGAGTGGCCTCTTCGATCTGTGGTGCCTGGCGGTGGAGACGGTCAGCTATCCGCCGGCCGGGCGCACTCGCAGCTACCAGGGGACCTGTTTCGTACCCCGCTGGTCGTGGACCCTGGAGCCGGGGCAGTCGCAGGCGGTCACCCTGACGCTCAGGATTGCGGCCCTGTGAGCTGGTCTGCCCGTCCGAGCGCCTCGAAGCAGGCGGTGAGCCAGTCTTCGGACTGGCGCAAGTAGGTGTCCCTGGCCAGAAGGAACTCCAGGACGGCTTCCCGATAGCGGCCCACCTGGTAGTACATCTGCCCAAGATAGAAGTGCGCCCGTTGTTCCACGGGTGCGCTCCTGGGAATCCTCAGGAAGTGCTGGAGGGCCAGCGCCGCGGCAGCGGGATTGCTCCGGGCCGTTTCGCCGTTGACGATTTCCCCCAAGATTTGTGCGTCGGCGCGCTCGCCCTCCGCGCCGCGATCCTCGCTCGACTGGCGATCCTCGCTCGACTGGCGATCCTCGCTCGACTGGCGATCCTCGCGCAGGATACGCAGCTCCCGCGGCCCCGCCGCCAGGGAGGGTGTCTGCTGCAGGATGCGGGCCACGGCGGCTCGGGTCTCCGGGCGCAGCTCGCCCCGGGGCTCGGGCAGCTGAAAAGGAGCGGCGGGAGCGAGCTCTTGACCGCCCTGGATATCCGCGCCGATCAACAGGAGCGGGAGCGGGGCAGGGCGGGAACCGGGCACGGCAGGGAGTCCCACGCGCGGGCCGCCGACCGGTACGCTCACCGCGGAGGCGGTGGAGTTGCGGCCGGGATGAGGCTCGGCCCCGCCGATCTTGAACAGGCCCGCGTCTAGCACGCAGTAGTAGTGCTCGATGCCCGGGATGGGGTAGTCGACGTACCGCTGAGCGCCGGGCTCGAGGGACACCGGCACCTCGGCGTCGAGCAGGTCGCCGGTTTCCCGGATCGGGGAAGCGCTGCGGAACAGGAGGAGCTCTCGGTCCTGCCGGGAGCTGCGGAAGCGTATCTGCACTGCATCGTCGACCGATGCCGCAGCGATGTCGGAGATCTCCGCGGCGGCCTCCTGCTCGGACGGCGCGGCGGCGACCCGTGCCTCCCGGGAGGTGATGTTGCGC
>JAFGFV010000173.1 GCA_016930895.1 Spirochaetales bacterium
ACCCACGAGGAGTGAAAACGCACACAGGGCGACCACACCCCACGGAGCTCTCCTTGGCACCGTCATCATGAGCCCTCCTTCGCACGCAAGATGTGTTTCAGCGCGCAATGCTCGCTGCCGCATGAGCCCGGCGGTGGATTCCCCACGCTGCACGACTCGATACGTACCACTGGCCTCGCGCAGGCCCTCGGATTGTGGCCAAGTCAGAGCGACGGAGCTGCCGGTGCTTCGGACCGGGCCGGCCCGCCGGAGGCCAGCAGCAGGACAGCGGCCGCCGCGGGGAACAGACCGGAGATGAGGATGGGGGTGACCATCCCCAGCCTTTGCATGGCGTAACCGCTCGAAGCCATCCCCACGATGCTGCCGACCCAGTACGTGGATTGAAACAGCGACACCCCCCTGCCGACGTTTCCCCGGGGATCGATGTCGACGACGTAGGCAGGGCCGATGGCCTGGGATGCTCCGACGAACGAGTAGAGCACGGCAAACCCGCAGAAGTGCCACAGAGACCGCGAAAACGCCAACAGGAAAAGACTTGCCCCGGTGGCAGCGAAGCATCCGATCAAGACCCACCGCCGGCCGACTCGGTCCGAGAGCCGTCCCATGACCAGGGGGAAGCCCAGCGACACCAGCCCCTGGATCGCGGCCGTAAAGGTTATGGCCGACCTGGAAAACCCTCCCGCATCCATGGACAGCGACCTGCCCAGGTTGGCTGTTCCGTTGGCCACCGCCAGGATGAGTTGAGCGAGCAGCAGGAGGACCAGCACGCCGCCGAGCCCGCGGCTGCCGGATGCCCCCGCTTCGCTGCTTGCCTCGCTGACCCAGGAAGGTGGATGCTCGACAGACAGCAGCCCGCCGATCACGATCAGGATACAGAAGGCCGCCAGGCTGCTGAAAACACCCTGGAAGCCGGCTCGATCCGCGATGTACCCTACGGAAAGCCCACCTATCAGGGCTCCTAGTCCGTTGGTCATGCCAAGGATGCCGAATGCCGTGCCCCGGTCTGCCGGCTCAGCCGTGAGGCCGACCAGCGTCGCGCATTGCGAAAACACGATCCCGGCGAGGAACCAGAGCACTCCCGTCACGACGGCAAGCTGCAGAACGCCGACCACGCGGCCGCACAGCCAGGTCAGGAAGACAATCGGGACTCCGCTTGCCACGAGGAGCATCCTCCGATGTCGGAAGCTCTTAGGCAGAACCCCGGGCGCCATCGTGCCCAAGGCGAGACAGAGGAAGGCCGAGGCAAGGAAGAGACCGCTCGTGGACTGAGAGGCTCCCTGCTCGATTGCATACAGAGGCAGCACGGGCATGGTGCCGTTGCCCACCGTCCAGCAGGCAAGCATACAGAGGAAAGGTCCCGCGAGGTACTTCCTGCGCATGGGCACCCCCAGACCGCCATCAGACAAGAACGAGTATCCTGTCCAGCTTAGTCGATCCCGCGCATGGGCTGCAAATACGTGGCGTCACGATCCTCCGTTCGCATCCCGATCCAACCGAGGAGGGCGTACGGCGTGACTGGGTGCTCAGCTCACCACGAAGAAGCGTGCCCCCAGCTCCGGATCTTCGATCCTGCCGTGAACGCTGTGGGCGTGCTCCAGCAGAAAGTCGCTCCGCGAGTCCGACAGCTGCTCACGCCGAAGCTCCTCGATCAAGAGCCCGCACATCTCCTCGATCATCGGCACCCGGGCTCCGTCATCCCGCTCCTCCGTCAGCTCCGCCACCATGGCGTGGATCCTCGCCCCCAGGAGCGGGAGATCGCGCACGGCTCGATGCATCCACTTGTAGAAGGGGGCGTAGCGGCGGTTCAGCAGGAACACCAGCGACATCGCATCGGCGCAGAACTGGGTGAGCGCGTAGTGGGCGGCGAAACGCTCCCCTCTTCTCAGCGAGCGCTCGAAGTTGTACTGGCCGGCTTGCGCAACGGTGGCGCATCGAGAGGCGATCTTCTTGAGCCAGACATCCCGAGGATAGAAGCCCTTCAGCGTCTCCCGCCAGGCCGAGAACACCCCCGCCGGGTCGTCGAAGACCCGCCCGTTGGTGCACACCGCAAGCGATGCTTCCGGGATGGCCAGCCACTCCCTCAGGCTCTGGGGCGGGCGCTCCAGCCCGGTGTAGGTGCGGAAGAAGGGAACCACCCCGCAGACGCCCACCCTCCCCTCCTCCCCGAGGCTTGCCACCCGGGGTCCCAAACCCCGGAATCTCGTGGGTAGTCTGTCGTACGCCTCCTGCAACGTGGGCCCGATCGCCGGGCGGTCTTGCTCGGTGAGCCACAGACAGAAGCCGGGTCCCCAGTCATGATCCCGAGAAAGCTCGTCGTCGAAACCGAAGCATTCCGATCCGGGTCCGACCAGACCGGCGGCGATCCGCTTCTTGTGCTCCGGGAACTTCGCGGCGATCATGGGGGAACCGATCTCCCGGTAGTAGGATTCGGCCAGATCGAGACCCTTCACCTGCCGCCGCCCCCTTCGAGATTCTCGAGGTTCTGACGGGTCAACTCGGCCTTTCGCTCGGCTCCAGCCGCTCGGTACAGGGGCAAGGCCCGCCGGTAGCTTTCCAGGGCTTCACCGTGCCGTTTCATGTCCCGGTAGGCGGACCCGGGGTTCCCCCACTGTTCCGCGCTATCTCTGCCGGGCTGCAACGCCATGCCTCGGGGGGCCCGCGAATTCGGCGAACACAGCCAGTGCCTCACGATCCACACGGCCTACTATAGCGAGAATCGCCGCTGCGGAAAATCCCCGATCGATCGGTAGGGAAATCGCGCTGCGGCGCACACAAGCTGCCTTCCCCGAACGCGAATCGACCCAATCACCCCTTGTTTAGATGAACGAGGCGCATTACATTATAACCAGGTAATGCGCAAGCCATAGATAAGGAGATCTTTATGGGTAAGACTGCCAAGGTTACATCGAAGGGGCAGGTGACCATCCCCAAGGAGATACGTGACATCCTCGACTCGGAAGTGGTCGAGTTCGAGGTCGAGAATGAAAGGGTAGTCCTGCGACCGGTCAAGCGGGTTGCGGGCAAGCTGGGCTCCTACGGCAATACCGAACGCATCCAAGAAGAATCCTCCGTTTGGCGAAACGCCGCGAGAGATACGCGTGAAGATCGTTGATGCCAACGTCGTTCTGCGTTATCTCCTCGCCGACGTGCCCACCTTGTTCACCCGATCGGAACAGATCTTGGAGAACGAGGCCGTCTATCTTCCGTTCGAAGTACTCGCCGAGGTCGTCTACGTGCTCGACAAGGTGTATGCGGTCTCCCGTGGGGAAATATCCGCTTCACTGACAGAGCTGCTGAAATACCCAACTGTCTCCACCTACAACGCGGAGGTCGCCATTCGTGCCCTCGAAACTTACTCGGACAGCAGTCTTGACATTGTCGACGCACTTCTATGCGGGTACCGGTCTGTCCAAGGGGTGGAAGTCGTAAGCTTCGACAAGCAGCTCAACAAGCGGCTGCGAACATCGTAGCGGACGAGAAGAACCAGATAGATAGAAAACGCCGCCCAGGATCAGGCGGCCAGAATGCATGTTTGACTGAGCTCTGCTACTGGGCGATGCAAGATTTGAACTTGCGACTTCTACCGTGTGAAGGTAGCACTCTCCCACTGAGTTAATCGCCCGCGTGCGGCCCCAAGCCGCCCACGCCCAAGAATGTACCGCAACTCCCCCGGGGCTGTCAATCGTCCCGCGCGGGATTTGCGGGCGGCCGCGCGGGATTCAGTACTTGCCGAACTCCCGGAGGGCCTCCCACATGGCCATGATGTTCTCGGGCGGCACGTCCGCCTGGATGTTGTGGACGGTGTTGAAGACAAAGCCTCCGCCGGGGGCAAAGTCCTCGATCCGCCGCCGCACCTCGTCCCGGACCTCCTGGACGCTGCCGCGCGGCAGCACCCGCTGGGTGTCCACCCCTCCTCCCCAGAAGGTCAGGTCCTTCCCAAACTCCCGCTTGAGCTGTGCCGGGTCCATGTCGCTGGAGGTGTACTGCACCGGGTTGAAGATGTCCACGCCGGCCTCGACCAGATCGGCCAGGATGTAGCGGGAGGAGCCGCAGGAGTGGAAAAAGATGAACAGGTCAGGCCGCTGCTTCTTGATCACCGAGAAGATCTTGCGGTACCAGGGCTTGAAGAATCGCTCGAAGGTCCCGTAGGAGAAGAGCGGACCGGTCTGGATGCCGAAGTCATCGGCATAGAGCACCACCTTGATGTCGTCGCCCAGCTCGGGAATCGCCCACTCCCAGAACTCGATGTCCAGCTCCGCGAGCTTTCCGATCAGGTAGTCGGCGATGTCGAAATCCGCCCCGAGCGCGCAGAAGGAATCCTCGTACCCGAGAAGCCACTGGAAGGTTTGCAGCAGCCCCACGGTCATCCCGACCGTGCCCAGCACCACCATGCAGTCGGTCTTGGCGAGCGCCGAGGCTTCCTCCTTCAAGCCTGCCAGGCGGGTCCTGTCCTTCGGATCGGGCCAGGCATAGGCCTTGATATCGGCCAATGTGCGCCCCTTCAAGGGGTGCTTGACCATGTCGAAGTACAGCCCGTACGGCTTGGGCCGCCTCCAGGTGATTCCCCAGACGTCGGTGAACTGCTCGTATTCGGGAGTATCCTCGAGCCTGAGCTGCCACCCAAAGGGGCTTCCCGTGAGCACCCCTCGGACATCCACCTCGAGGCGCTCCAGGACGTCGTCGTGGACCCGGGCGAGGCCCTGCACCAGGTCAAAGATCTCCAGCTCCTTCTTGGGCAGCCCCAGATACTCCCGCAGCTTCTGGTAGGCCTGCCAGTGGATGCCGGTCACCAGCGTGCTGGTCAGATCGAACGGCACCCTGTCGGGCTCCTCGTGCCTGAGGGTTTTGAGCATGCGTTCCTGCGACGTCATTTTTTCCTCCTTAGTAATACCGATAGGCCGAGCCCGCGCGAAAGGGGCTACGCGCCCGATGCGCCCACCGCCGCCAGGATCACCTCGAGGGCCGCCGCCTCGGGATAGGCCCCGATCATCGGCTGTTCGCTGTCGCCGATCACGGTGTGCGGCACGCCCGAAACCCCGTACTTGTTGGCCAGGTGCGGAAACTCGGTGGCCTCCACCATCGACGCGGTCACCAGAGGCGACTCCATGGCCAGGCGGAAGGCCAGCACCACTGCCCGCGGGCAGTAGGGACAGGTGGGGGTCACGTAGACCTGGAGGTCGAGGGGCCTCTTGAGGGCCTTGAGCTTCTCCTTCCCGGCGACGCTCACCCCGGACTCCCCCTTAGAAAGCATCTCGATCGCCTCGAGGAGGGACATGAACTCGTAGCCCGCCGGGATTCCGTACAGGCGGATCCCGTGGTCCTTCCCGTCCCCGTCGAGCACGGCAATCGCCGGGATCTTGTCGACCCCCAGCTTCCTGGCCTCTGCTTCGTCCTTGACGAAGTCCCGGACCTCCACGCGCACCTTCTCCGACAGGGCGGCGAGCTCCTCGGCCAGCCCCCGGGTTTCCCGGCAGAACTGGCACTCCATCTCCTGGGAGAATACCACCAGTTTGACCGGCTTGGCCAGCTTGGCCAGGCGGTCGCCGACGGCCTTCTTGTCACGATCGCTGATCATTCCCATGGCTTGCTCCTTGAGGTCATGTTGCGCTCTCGATTCGCTTAGCGAGTATTACTCGTACAAGATAACGCCGCAGCAGCGCATCGCCAACGGGTCTGTCGCACCTGGATTGCACACCGCCGTAGCACGCGTGCTGGAAAAAAGCGCCCCGAAAGGATACACTGGTGCGGTCACGATGGAGACGGCCATCTATCTCGGCACAGCCGCGCTGACGATCCTCTGGTCCGTATGGATCTACCGGGTCTGGTCGCAGCGCGCGCGCCTGCGGGAATCCGACGCCGGGCGGTTCTACCACATCATCGCCCCCAGCGGCTACTTCGTGCTCCTGGCCCTGGCCGGCTGGGAGCGAGCCCGGGTGATCCGCCTGGACCTGATCGGAGCCGTCATCTACGACGGGATCATCGTGCTGTGCGCCATCGCCCTGCTGGTGGCCGGCGCCCTCAAGCACATCGACTACCGGCGGAGCTTCCGCCGGCTGTTGGTCCTCTACAACCTGCTGGCGGTACTGCTCCTGGTGGCGCTGTACCTGGTCAAGTTCTTCCCTCCCCTGCTGATCCGCGTCACCGCCCTGGTCCAGGAGCTCACGGCCCTGGACTTCTTCCGCTTCGCCTGGGTCGGCCTGGACCCGGAGTCGCATCAGCAGGACCTGATCTCCATGGCCAACAAGGTGCTGATCGCCCTCTTGTCCTACATCCCGGTGAGCCTGGCCCGGGCGCTGTACGTCAGCCGGCAGATGAGCCGCCAGCGCAGGGAGATGCACGATGAGCTGGGGGGAATGAAGCGGCGGATCGAGGCGCTCGAGCGCCGCCTGGCCGCCGATGGGCAGCAGCCGGACAAACGCGGGGCACCGCAGACCCCGGTGGACCGCAGCAGATCAGGCGGATCAGTCTGAGGCGCGGGGCAGGACCACCGTGAAGGTGGAACCTTCTCCCGGCGTGGAGTCCACCTGGATGCGCCCGTTGTACTCGTCGACGATTCGTTTGACCGTGGCGAGGCCGAGCCCCGTCCCGGGAATGCCGCTGGTCTGGGGGTTCTTGACCCGGTAGAATTCCTCGAACAGCCCCTCCAACTCCGCCGGGCTCATCCCGATCCCGGTGTCCCGCACCTCGGCCCACACCTCCCGGTCCCGGGTGCTCAGCACCACGGCCAGACGCCCCCCCTCGCGGTTGTACTTGATCCCGTTGGAGATCAGGTTCATGAAGATCCGGTCCAGGTCGTTGCGGTCGGCCAGCACGGGCACCGGCTCTTGCGGCCCCTCGAGGGCCACCTCGACCTTGGAGCGGTCGGCCTGGACCTTGAGGAACTCCAGCTGGGCGGCCAGCACCTCTCGCAGGTCCAGGCGCTCGAAGGACTTCTCGACCTTCCCCGCCTCCCGCTGGTTCAGGAACAGCAGGTCCCGGATCAGGTCCAGAAGAGCCTCGCCCCGGATCTTGCTCCGGGAGAGCATCTCGTGGATCTTCTCCACGTTCTGATCGAACATGCCGGTCAGGATGATGTTGATGTAGTTCAGGATGGCCGCCAGCGGGCTCTTGAGCTCGTGGGCCACCATGGAGATGAAGCGGTTCTTGTCCTGCTCTGCCTTCCACTCGTCGGTGTGGTCCTCCAGCAGCACGATGGTCCCGGCGTTCTGCTCCCCGAGAAAGTAGGGCGTGATGATGATCTCGAGCATCCGGCCGCCGATCATCTCCCGGAACACCCGCACCGCCTCG
>JAFGFV010000174.1 GCA_016930895.1 Spirochaetales bacterium
CACCGCCTACGAGTACTCCCGCGAAGAAGTGGAAGGGATGTACCGGCGGGCACGCACGTAGCGCATACGGATCGACGCGGAGCGGTCGGGCAAGGGCTCGCCGCTTGGCATATCTTGGGGAAGGAGGCGGACAAGATGCTCAAGGAGTTCAAAGAGTTTGCCATGCGCGGCAACGTGATGGACATGGCCGTCGGGATCATCATCGGCGCGGCCTTCGGCGCCATCGTCACGTCGCTCGTCAGCGACATCATCATGCCGCCCATCGGGCTGCTCCTGGGGAACATCGATTTTGCCGAGCTGTTCGTGGTTCTCAAGGAGGGTGCCACCCCGGGGCCGTACCTGAGCCTGGCGGCCGCCCGGGAAGCGGGCGCGGTAACCCTGAACTACGGGGTGTTCGTCAATCGCGTGGTCAGCTTCGTGATCGTGGCCTTCGCCGTGTTCCTGCTGGTCAAGGGCATGAACAGCCTGCGGCGCAAGGCGGAAGAGAAGCCCGCCGAGCCGCCGAAGCCCAGCGACGAGGTCGTGCTCCTCACCGAGATCCGGGACGCCCTCAAGAAAGGCTGACAGGGGAAGGCGGCTGCCGGGCCCCGGCACCCCGGGGCCCGGCAGCCAGGGCCGGGTAGCCGGGGCGCTGCCCCCCCCGTATTGACAGAACGCTCCCCGTGATCGTACAACCAGGTAGGACCGGACGGTAGATCCTACAGGAATGTAGGATCTAGCTGCCCATCAGGAGAAACGCCGTGGCGCCTGCCGACACCTACGTGGACGAAAAGATCCGGGAGCTGTCGATGCTCTTCGACATCAGCCAGACCCTGGACTCCAGTCTGGACCTGCGCGAGTCCGTGGGGCCGGTGCTCGAGATCATCGCCCGCTACAAGGGGATCGTGCGCGGGAGCCTGAACCTGCTCAACCGCGAAAGCGGCGAAATCACCATCGAGGCGGCCTTCGGCCTTTCACCCAAACAGCAGCGCCGCGGCAGGTACCGGGTGGGTGAAGGGATCATCGGCAAGGTTTTTCAGACCGGGAAACCGGCCATCATCCCGAAGGTGTCCGAGGAGCCGGAGTTCCTGAATCGGACCGGGGCGATCAGCCCGGACGCAGACCACGACATCTCCTACATTAGCGTTCCGATCAAGCTGGAGAACCAGGTCATTGGCGCCCTGAGCGCCGACCGCCCGTACTCGGAAGCCTTCTCGCTCCAGGAGGACGTGCGGCTGTTCTCGATCATCGCCTCCATGATCTCCCAGGCGGTCAAGCTGCGCCTCACCGCCCAGGAGGAGCGGGAACGCCTGATCCAGGAGAACCTGCGGCTCACCGAGGAGCTCAAGGACCGGTTCAGGCCATCGAACATCATCGGCAACTCCCGGGCTATGCAGGAGGTGTACGACCTGATCGCCCAGGTGTCCAAGAGCGAGGCCACGGTGCTGATTCGCGGGGAGTCGGGAACCGGCAAGGAGCTGGTGGCCCACGCTCTGCACTACGACAGCCTGCGCGCGGGCAAGCCCTTCATCAAGGTCAACTGCGCCGCCCTCCCGGAATCCGTGATCGAGAGCGAGTTGTTCGGCCACGAGAAGGGGGCCTTTACCGGGGCGGTCGCCAGCCGACAGGGGCGCTTCGAGCTGGCGGACGGCGGCTCGCTGTTCCTCGACGAGATCGGCGACCTGACTCCAGGCACCCAGATCAAGCTCCTGCGAGTGCTCCAGGAGAAGGAATTCGAGAAGGTCGGCGGCACCAGCACCCTGAAGGTGGACGTTCGCCTGATCGCCGCTACCAACGTGGACCTCGAGCAGCAGGTCCGCCTCGGACGGTTCCGGCAGGACCTGTACTATCGCCTGAACGTCTTTCCCATCCACCTGCCCCCCCTCCGCGAGCGCAAGACCGACATCCTGCTCCTAGCGGACTACTTCGTGGAAAAGTACAGCCGGAAGAACCACAAGAACATCCGTCGAATATCGACCCCGGCCATCGACATGCTGATGGTCTATCACTGGCCCGGCAACGTGCGGGAGCTGGAAAACTGCATCGAGCGCGCCGTACTGCTGAGCGGCGACGAGGTGATCCACGGCCACCACCTTCCCCCTACCCTCCAGACCGCGGAAGCCAGCGGTACGGTCTTCAAGGGCGCCCTGGAGAACACCTTGGAGAACGTCGAGCGGGAGCTGCTGCTGGACGCCCTCAAGTCGACCCGGGGGAACATGGCCAAGGCCGCCCGCACCCTTGGCATCAGCGAGCGCATCATGGGCCTGAGGGTCCGAAAGTACGAGATCGACCCGCGGCGCTTCCGCCGTTGAGGCCCTCGGGGAGCCGGGAACTTTTCCTACATATCGGTAGGATTGGACCCCAGAATCCCACGGAAACGTAGGGAAACCCACACGGGCGAAGGCGGGTGTATCGGACCAATTCGTTACCGCATTGACACTTGGAATCGAGGGGAACACTGGCACGCTTCTTGCATCCCGAGGTTGACCCTACTGCACTCACAGCAAGATTTCACAAGGAGACGACAATGGCGGACTCGAACAAGGCCCAGGCCGTGATCGACCTGGTCACCAAGGAAGACATCAAGGTGGTCGACTTGCGTTTCATGGACTTCCCGGGACTCTGGCAGCACTTCTCAGTCCCCGCCCGGGAGCTCGACCTGGACAGCTTCGAGCGGGGCTTCGGCTTCGACGGGTCCAGCATCCGGGGCTGGCAGAGCATCAACGAGTCGGACATGCTCGTGAAGCCGGTGCCGGACACCGCCTTTGTCGACCCCTTTCTCCAGGAAAAGACCCTGGTGGTGATCTGCAACATCTGCGACCCCATGACCGGCGAGGACTACAGCCGGGATCCCCGGCACATCGCCGTCAAGGCCGAGACCTACCTCAAGGCCACCCGAATCGCAGACGCGGCCTACTTCGGTCCGGAGGCGGAGTTCTTCATCTTCGACGACATCCGCTTCGACCAGAACGAGCATTCCGGCTACTACTTCATCGACTCCTCCGAAGGCCGCTGGAACACCGGCCGGGAAGAGCACCCCAACCTCGGGTACAAGCCCCGGTACAAGGAAGGGTACTTTCCGGTACCTCCCACGGACAGCCTCCAGGACCTCCGCACGGAGATGATGCTGACCCTGGAGTCGATCGGGATACCCGTCGAGGCCCAGCACCACGAGGTGGCCACCGGGGGTCAGTCGGAGATCGACATGCGCTTCGGCAGCCTGCTCGCCATGGCCGACAACGTGCTCAAGTACAAGTACGTGGTCAAGAACACCGCCCGCAAGCATGGCAAAACCGTGACCTTCATGCCCAAGCCGCTGTTCAACGACAACGGCAGCGGCATGCACGTGCACCTGTCCCTCTGGAAGGGAGACACCAACTTGTTCGTCGGGGAGGGATACGCAGGCCTCTCCGAGACCGCCCTGTACGCCATCGGCGGGATCCTGCGCCACGCCCCCTCGATCCTGGGATTCGCCTGCCCGACCACGAACAGCTACAAGCGCCTGGTGCCGGGATACGAGGCCCCGGTCAACTTGGCCTACTCGCGCCGCAACCGCAGCGCCGCCGTGCGCATCCCGATGTACTTCACCTCCCCGCGGGCCAAGCGCTTCGAGTTCCGCTGTCCGGATCCCAGCTGCAACCCCTACCTGACCTTCTCGGCCATGCTGATGGCCGCCATCGACGGCATCCTGAACAAGATCGATCCCGGCGAGCCCCTG
>JAFGFV010000175.1 GCA_016930895.1 Spirochaetales bacterium
CCGCTCCTCCTCGGAGAGCTCCTCCAGCCCTTCCAGCTCCCGCCCCTCGACCTGAGGCTCGTCCTCCCGGTCGATCAAACCCACCGCCAGCCCGACCGCCCGGGCCGTGGCCGCCTGGTCTCCGGTCACCATCACGACCCGGATCCCGGCCGCCTGGCAGGTGTCGACGGCTTCCCGCACCTCCTGCCGCGGGGGGTCGAGCATGGCGGCCAGGCCGAGGAGGGTGAGATCCCGGTAGGGGTCCTGCTCGTCGGCGCTCTGCGCCTCCCGCTCCGCCAGGGCGAGCATCCGGAACCCCTCGGCAGCCAGCTCCTC
Organism: Spirochaetales bacterium; assembly: GCA_016930895.1. The sequence goes on from JAFGFV010000175.1 coordinate 316, forward strand.
GTTGCGCTCCCGCCAGCGCCGCCGGCCTTCCTCGTCGAGGTCCTTCACGCCCTCGCCCTCCCGCACCCGGGTGCAGCGCTCGAGCACCGCGTCCGGCGCCCCCTTGACCGCCACCAGGAGCTGGCCGTCCCGGCGGTGGTAGGTGGCCATCATCTTGACCTCCGGGTCGAAGGCCACCTCGCGCGCCTCCGGCTGGGACTCCAGCAGGTCAGAGCGGCGCAGCCCCGCCTTGGCCCCCGCCACCAGCAGCGCCACTTCCAGCGGATCACCTACTGGTGATCCGCCCGGGTCCCCTACTGGTGATCCGCCCGGGTCTTCGCCCGACCCCTCGCGTTCCCCCAGCGCGGCGTTGTTGCACAGCACCCCCACCCGCAGCAGTCGTCGCAAGCCCGGCTCGCCCTCCGGCTCCAGCTTTCGGCCGTCCCGCCGAAAGTCTCCCTCCGGGCTGATGCCTTCCCCGGTCACCTCCACCTCGCCGTCGGCTAACCCGACCTTTCGGACGGTCATCCGGTTCTCGGTCAGGGTCCCGGTCTTGTCGGTGAAGATCACGGTGGTCGAACCCAGGGTCTGCACGGCCGGCAGGCGCCGCACCAGGGCCCGCCGCCTCGCCATGCGGCGCATTCCCCGGGCCAGGGCCACGGTCTCCACCACGGCCAGGCCCTCTGGAATGGCCGCCACCAGGAGGGCCACCGCCGTCTCGATCATGAGGAACAGGGCCTTGCCGCTGACCAGCCCGGCTCCGGCGGCCAGGGCCGCGATAGCCAGCACCAGCCAGACGAGCCTGCGGCCCAGGACGTCCAGGCGCCGCCGCAGGGGGTCCTGCTCCTCCTCGGCCTCCTCGACCAGGGAGGCGATCGTGCCCACCTCCGTGCCCATCCCGGTGGCTACCACCACCCCCGCGCCGGAGCCCCGGGTCACGAAGGTGCCCTTGAAGAGCATGCAGGCCCGCTCGGCCAGCGGGGCCTCCGCGTCGACGGCCTCCACCTGCTTGGCCACCGGCACCGACTCCCCGGTCAGGGCCGACTCGTTGGTCTGGAGCTTGGAGCTCTCCAGGAGGCGCAGGTCCGCGCCGACCACGTCGCCGCTTTCTAGGAGCACGATGTCCCCGGGGACCAGCGCTTCGGCGTCGAGCTGCAGCCGCCGGCCGCCGCGGCGCACGTGCGCGGAGGTTCTCTCCAGGCGCCGCAGCGCCTCCATCGAGCGGGTCGCCTTGAGCTCGGTGGCGAATCCCACGGCGGCGTTGATCGCCATGGCTACCGCGATCGCCCCGCCGTCCACCCACTGGCCGAACACGAAGGACAGCCCCGCGGCGACCCCCAGCACGGCCATGATCACGCTCTTGAACTGCGAGGCCAGGATGCCCCAGGGAGAAGCGGCTTCGGTGGAGCGCAGGCGGTTGGGTCCGAAGCGTCCCCGCCGCCGGCGGGCGTCGGCGTCGGTCAGGCCGCTGCCGGCGTCGACCTTGAGGGCGGCGAGCACCTCCTCGACAGTGCGGCCCCATGGCCGGTTGGGTGCTTCGAGGCTCACCCCTCCGCGTCCTCCTTCATGTCCCGGTACAGCCTCTCCGCGTCCTCCCGGCGGCACAGCTCCGTGCCCGGGGTCATCACCGCCGCGGCTCCGGCCGCCACGCCGAAGCGCACGGCCTCCTCGATGGGCTCGCCCGCGGCCAGGCGCAGCACGATCCCGGCCAGCATGCTGTCTCCCGCCCCGACCCGGCTGCGGATCCTGACCGACGGGGAGCGGTAGCGGAGCTCGGTATCCCGCGTCACCAGGAGGGCCCCGGAGGCGCCCAGGGAGAGCACCACCACCTCGGTCTTGCCTCCCTCCACGATCGCCCGGGCCGCGGCCTTTTGCTCGTCTTCGTGCTCGATCTCTCGCCCCGAGATGTCCCGAAGCTCCCGGAGGTTGGGCTTGACCAGGTACACACCCTCCGTGACCGCCCGCCGCAGCCGCTTCCCGCTCGTGTCGACCACCAGCCGCGACCGGCGCTTGGCCGCGATCGCGGCCAGGCGGGCGTAGAAATCCTCCGGCACCCCCGGCGGCAGGCTCCCGCTGGCCACCAGGAAGTCGCCTTCGCCCACCATGGCGTATACCCCTTCCAGGATCCCCTGCCATTCCTCGCCGGAAAGCGGCGGTCCGGGAAGGTTGAAGCGGTACTGCCGCGAGGTCCCGGTCTCCATGATCATGATGTTCTGCCGGGTCAGTCCCCGGACGGCGAAGGCGCGGTGATCGAGGCCCTCGCCGTCCAGGAGCTCCTGGAGCAGCCGGCCGTAGGGTCCGCCGGCGGTGTACAAGGCCCGGGATGCTCCCCCGAGGCGGGCGACGGCCCGGGAGACGTTGATCCCCCCGCCGCCGGGCTCCTGCCGCGGGTCGCGGCAGCGCAGCTTGTCCCCCTCGATGACTTGGTCCACGGCGGCGCTGAAGTCCACGGCCGGGTTCATGGTCAGGGTCAGGATGGCGCTCCCCTGGCCGAGGCTTCCGGCAGCCACGGGGCTACTCCTCCAGCAGAGAGTGGAGGGCTCGGACGGTGTTCCGGTCCTTCTCGGGGAGATCCTGGTCGGATTCGTGGTAGTCGCTCATGGTTCCTCCTGCTTGCCTCGGTCGCGATGGCCCCGTTCGCGCCGAGGCCGGTAGATGCTCGTGGCGGTGCCCTCGAAGAGCTCGGCGGCCTCCATCAGGGTCTCGCTCAGGGTCGGATGCGGGTGGATGGTCAGGGCCAGGTCGGA
>JAFGFV010000025.1 GCA_016930895.1 Spirochaetales bacterium
AAGCTCTGCAGCGCCGTGGGGCTGACCCGCAGCCGTCCCGGCCGTGGCGCCGCGAGGGGCTCCACGGTGGCGTCCACCCCCCGGGGGGCCAGGGCCGTGGCCATGGCGTGGCGAAATCCCGCCTGCTGCACCCCGACCAGGGGGAAGCTCTCTCCGGTGGCCCAGGTCAGCCGCTCGCGCAGCTCCGGTCCCGCGCCGGCCACTCCGTGCCCCGCCCCGCGAGGGGCGCCCTCCGCCCCGTCGGCCTCGAGCACCGAGCCCCGGGTCGCGAACAAGGCGGGTGGCAGGTGGCTGCGGGACTGCCCCCGGCGGGAGTAGCTGAGCTGCACGTGGGCGCCGGAGTGGAGAAAGAGCTGCAGGTGCATGGGGCCCAGGTCGCGCTCGGGCAGCTGGAGCTCGCCCTCTTCCTGGGGGTTCAGGGCGGGCAGCGCCTCGAGGCGGCGCCGGGTACCCTCCTGGGAGGCGTTCACCAGGAAGTGGTGGCTGGGGGCGATCCCTTCGGCCACCGGGTAGTCGTAGACCGGGACCCCGCCCTCCCGGACCCTGGGCAGGTACAGCTCGTGGTCCAGGTAGTCGAGCCACAGCCGGAGGGCCGGAAGCTCGCCCGAGCAGGCCTCTTCGAGCTCGTCGAGCCTGTCCAGGGCGAATTGAAAGGCCCCCAGCTCCCGAGGCTGCCAGCGCGCCGTGTCCAGGAAGGCGCGGGCGAAGCCGGTGAGCCTCTCCTTGAGGGTGCGGAAGCTCGGTGCTGCGCAGATCTCCGAGAGGTACCTGCGCAGGCGCCGGTAGAAGCTCCGCAGCTCTGGCAGAGGCAGTCCCCGGGGATTGCCCACGGCCCGGGCGCGGCCCAGGGCGCCCTCCCAGGCATCCCCCCCAGCGGCCGGCGGGCTTCGCAGCAGCCGGTGATCCAGCCCCAGGCGTACCAGGCCCTGGGCCAGGGCCGGCTCCCGCCAGGGCAGGGCCCGGTTCAGCAGGAGGTCCTTGAGGGGCCCCAGGCTCAAGCGCGAGGTGTGCGCTGCGAGGACCTGCCGAAACAGCCGTGCGCTGGGGAAGCTGGTGACCGGGTGGCTCCGGTGCACCGCCAGCGGGATCCCGTGGAGCTCCGCCCGGCGTTCCAGGGTGCCCTCCAGGGCGGCCAGGTCTGTCACGCTGAGGACGATCTCCTCGGGGTCGGTCCCCCGGTCCAGGAGGTCGGCCACGGAGCCCAGGACCCGCTCCAGCTCGAGGGCCAGGGTATCGTGGACCGTGATGAGGGCCCGAGCGGGTGCCGGCAGTGGGGGCACGGCCAGGAACGAGACACGAGGGTGGCCTTCGAGCAGGGGGGCGTGCTCCTGGAAGTCCTCGATGACCTCCGGGAACAGGATCAGGAAGCGCCGCTCTCCCGCCTCGAGGCGGGGGGATTGGAAGGAGGGCTCGTACAGGGAGCCTTCGTCGAGAAAGCGCCGGTACTCCCGCAGCAGGCGCAGGAAGTCCTCCCGCTTGGCCGCACCAGCCTCGGGCCAGCGGTGGGCCAGGGCCGGGAGGCGGGCCAGGGCCGGCAGGGAGCGGACTATGGCGCCGAGATACGCCTGGGGCGAGTCGGCGTGCTCCGGGGGGACCAGGGCCCGGAAGAAGGGGTTGCGGCTGTTCTCTTCCAGGATCCGCCAGGCGAACATGGTGCGGTGGGCACGGGTGACGGCGCGTCGGTTGCCCTGGTAGCGCAGCCAGCGCTTCTTGAAGTCCCCCCAGTCGAGGAAGCGCTCGGCCCGCACCGCCCTGCCCCCGCCCACGGCCAGGCTGCGCCGCAGCCAGAACCGGGCGGTGACCTCCGAGGGGAAGACCAGGAGGACCTGCGGGTCCTCGAGCTGCTCCAGGATCCTTTCAGGAAATGATGCGCTTGAGGAGGCCGTCATCCTTCCGCCATTTGGGCCGGGTCTTGACGCGGACCACGAGCTCCACGGGGACGGGAAACAGCTCCGCCAGCTCCGCCTGCGCCTGCTGGACGATGCTCCGGATCCCATCTCCCCCCTTGCCCACCACGATGCCCTTCTGGGACTCCCGTTCCACGTAGATGAAGCAGCGCGCCCAGATGCGGTCCTCCCGGACCTCCAGGTCGCTGACCTCCACGTAGAGGGAGTGCGGGACCTCCTGGCGGGTGCGGGCGATCGCCTTTTCCCGGATGATTTCGGCGATCCGGAACTCCGGGGGCTGGTCCGTGTAGTAGTCCTCGGGGTACAGGCGCTCCCCCTCGGGGGCCAGGGCAAAGAGAGCCTCCAGCACCGCCGGGACGCCTTCACCGGTTCGGGCCGAAAGGCCCACGATCCGGGGCTCCCGGAAGGCCGAGGCGAGCTCTGCGCGGAAGGCCGCGAGGTGCCGGTCGCCCAGGTCCTGCTTATTCAGGCCAATGACCAGCTCCTCCTCCCGGCTCTTGAGCCTCTGCATCAGGGCCCGCTCTTCGGCCCCCGGGGGGCGGGACACGTCGATCAGGTAGAGCACGAGCTCCACCTCTTCGAGGGCACGTTCGACCAGCTCCCGCAGGTGCAGGTTCATTTTCTTGTCCGACAGATGAAACCCCGGGGTGTCGATGAACACCAGCTGGCCCTGAGGCGCGTTGACGATCCCGCGCACCAGGTTGCGGGTGGTCTGGGGGTGGGGGGCCACGATCGAGACCTTGTGCCCGCAGGCCCGGTTGAGGAACGTCGACTTGCCGGAAGAAGGCCTGCCCACCAGGCCCGCGAAGGCCGCTTTCACCGTAATGCTCCATGACCCCCCGCGCCCGCCGCGAGGGTCGGTCGTCTTGCGAACTAGGGCCATTATCCCCGGAGGCGGGCGGTGAATCAATCACACCCGGCGGGAAGCTCCGGCGGCGAGGTCGCCACGGCCTCTTGCTGCGCCGCGCTGCTTCGGGCTACCGTGGGTCTCGATGAGCAAAAACCCCCTCACGGTGGTGCTGGCGCCGCTGCCGGCCGTGGTCGCGCTGCTGGCGGCGGTGACCCTATGCTCCTGCCAGGTTCCCCTGCATCGGGAGACCCGGCTGGCCATGTCCACCACCTTGACGGTGGCGGTGTCGGGGCGGGAGCGCCCGGACTGGGACCCCCTGTTCGAGGCGGCGGAGCGTCTGGCCTGGCAGTTCGATCACCGGTACCCGGAGGGACCGATCGGGGAGCTGAACCGCCTGGGCGCCGCGAGGCCCGGGCCGGAGGTTGCGGCCGTGTTGGAGCTGGCCCTGGAGGTCGCCTCGGCGAGCGCCGGGGCCTTCGACCCCACGGTCCTGCCTCTGACGCAGCTGTGGTCCTTCGACACGGGGGGACGACTGCCGGCCCCCGGGGAGGTCCTCGGGGCCCTGGAGCGGGTGGACTACCGCCGCCTGCAGGTCGACCCCTCCGGTGCGGTCAGCCTGCCGGAAGGCTTCGGCCTGGACCTCGGGGGCATCGCCAAGGGAGCGGTGGTGGACAGCCTGGCCCGGGTCGTGGCCGAGCGGGTGGGGCGGGACTTCCTGATCGACGCCGGCGGAGACATCCTGCTGTCGGGGCTCAAGGAGGGCCGCAAGCCCTGGGTCATCGCCATTCGCCATCCCCGCCGTCCCGGCGCGCTCGCCGGGAGGCTTTCCTTGGGGGCGCGGGAGGGGACCATCGCGGTGGTGACCTCCGGGGACTACGAACGCTACTTCGAGCAGGATGGGCGGCGCTATCATCACATCCTGGATCCCCGCACCGGCTATCCGGCAGCGGGACCCGCCTCGGTCACCGTCGTCGCCCCCAGCTGCGCCCTGGCCGACGCCCTGGCCACGGCGGCCTTCGTTCTCGGCCCCCAGCGGGGCCTGGAGCTCCTCGAACAGCTGAAGGGAGTGGAGGGGCTTATCCTGAGCGAGGAGGACGGGCGGCTGGACGCCCTGGTCACGAGCGGCTTCCCGCTGCCGGTCGACGCGCTGACCCTGGACTGAAGCCCCCGGGGACCGCGCGGCTACTTCCCCTGCCAGTACTTGCCGTAGAACAGGGCCAGCCGGCGCTTGACCTCGTATGGGATCAGCGCAGGGTCGGTCATGATGGCATGCTCGGCCGCGTGGCGGCATGAACAGTCATCCCGAGTGCGCAGCGCCGCCAGGACGGCGGGCAGGGCCTCCTGGACGTGCCGGGTGTTGCCGGCCATGACCTCGAGGACCATGTCGATGCTCACGCTCTCTTCTGCGCCCTTCCAGCAGTCGTAGTCGGTGACCATGGCGATGATGGCCAGGCACATCTCCGCTTCCCGGGCCAGCTTGGCTTCCGGCAGCGAGGTCATGCCGATCAGGTCCGCGTTCCACTGGCGGTACAGGAACGACTCGGCCCGGGTGGAGAACGGGGGCCCTTCCATGCACACCAGGGTGCCCCGGGGGTGCACCGTGAGCTCCAGGGGCCCGAGGGCCTGGATGATCCCCTGCCGCATGCCTTCGCAGTAGGGCTCGGCGAAGGCCACGTGCCCGACCACGCCTTCTCCGAAATAGCTGTTCTCCCGGCTTCGGGTCCGGTCGATCAGCTGGTCGCAGATCACGAACTCCCCGGGACGGTACTGCTCCTGCAGGGAGCCCACCGCGCTGACCGACAGGATCTGCTCGACCCCCAGGGACTTGAGGGCCCAGATATTGGCCCTGGAGGGCACCTCCGTGGGCAGGAGCCGGTGCCCTTTGCCGTGCCGCGGCAGAAAGGCGACGGGGTCTCCGCCGATGTCCACGATCGTGATCAGGTCCGAGGGCAGGCCGAAGGGAGTGGGGACCTCCACCTCCTCGAGCCTCCGGGCTCCCTTGAGCTGGTAGAGGCCGCTGCCTCCGATCACCGCGAAGCGCATCCGCATGCTGGTTCCTCCCGTGGGTCTCGCTGAAGGCTTCCATCTTAATGGAGCGCGCCCCGGCGTGGCAATTCCCTTCAAGGGGAGCTTGCCAAAGCAGCGAGTTGAATTTGCTCGGGGGAATCACTATATTTGCCGGGATGACAAACTCGAATAGCGACCAGGGATTCTTCCTCCAGGACGAGGATGCGGGGGAAGAGAAGCGCCGACCGGAGTGGGACTTCACCGAAAAGATCCTCAAGACCCGCAACATCCTGCTCTCCGGGGAGATCAACAAGCAGCTGGCAGAAAGAGTCGTGCGGCAGCTCATCATCCTGGAAGACCAGGGCGAAGACCCCATCAAGGTGTTCATCGATTCCCCGGGCGGGGACGCCGACGCGGGCTTCGCCATCTTCGACATGATGCGCTTCGTGAAACCGGAGGTCATCACCATCGGCATGGGCCTGGTGGCCAGCGCCGGGGCGATCATCCTGCTGGCCGCGCCCAAGGAGCGGCGCCTGGGGCTGCCCAACTCCCACTACCTGATCCACCAGCCCTTGAGCGGGATGCGGGGTGTGGCCACGGAGATCGAGATCCACGCGCGGGAGCTGGACAAGCTGCGCAAGAAGATCAACCAGCTGGTGGCCGAGGAAACCGGGCAGAAGCTCGAGAAGGTCGAGAAGGACACGGACCGGGACTACTGGATGAACTCCGAAGAGGCCCTCTCCTACGGCCTGATCGACCGCGTGGTCAAGCACCGGGACGAGCTGTAGTTCCCGCTGCAACGGGGGCCGCCGGCGGATGCGAACCGCCCTTGCCTGTCTGCTCTTCCTCCTGGCCGCGGCCCTCGCCCCCTGCGGGGGCCGCATCGTCGTGCTCTGCTACAACGTCCAGAACCTCTTCGACGACCGGGTGGATGGCAGCGAATATCCCGAGTACAGGCCCCCCCAGTGGGACCGAGACCTGGCGGAGGCCAAACTGGCCGCCCTCGGGCGGGCGATCCGCAGGGCCTCCCGTGCCGCACCCGACCTGATCGCCCTCCAGGAGGTGGAGAACCTGTCCATCCTGCTGCGCCTGCGGGACGGACACCTGGCCTCTTACGGTTATCGCTATGCCATCCTGGCGGGACAGGACGGGGTGGCCACCCGGACCGCGGTGCTCAGCCGGCTGCCCGTGGTCCGCACGGCGGTGCATGCAGCGGGCTGGTTCGCCGGGTATCCCCTGCGCCACATCCTGGAGGTGGAGATCGAGCACCAGGGGCACCGTCTGATCGTGCTGAACAATCACTGGAAGTCCAAGACCGGGGGGGTGGAGGCCACCGCCGAGGGGCGGCGGCTGGCCGCGGCCGTGGTCCGCCGCCGGGTGGAGCAGCTGCTGCGGGAGGACCCGGCCGCGGACATCCTGGTGCTGGGGGACATGAACGAGAACCTCGGCGAGCTGAATGGGGAGATCCGGCCCTGCGCGGACCCGCGTGAGGCGGGGCCGGGTTCCCGAGGTCTGGGGCTCTACGAGCCCTGGTACGAGCTGCCTCCGGAGCGCCGGGGCAGCGCCGTGTACCAGGGGCAGTGGCAGACCCCCGACCACATGCTCCTGGCACCGGGGCTCTTCGACCGCCTCGGCTTTTCCTACCGCGCGGGGAGCTTCCGCGTGGTGCGCCAGCCTCACCTGCTCGCTCGGGGGAGCGGCTTCCCGCTGCGCTTTCGCCCGGAAAGGCGCCCCCACGGGGGCGGGGGCACCTCCGACCACCTGCCGCTGCTCCTCGAAATCGAGGTCCACTGAGCCTCCGGCGGAGCCCCCGCCCGGGCGGAGCCCCTGGCAATCTTGAGCCCCGAGAGGCTTGTCGTTAGTATGGGGGAATGATCACGTACCGGTCTGCCGAAGAGTACCAGGCCGCCCTCTCCGGGCGCGCCTCCCTGCCCGAGGGTTTCCGCGCGGGCTGCGCCGCCTTGAGCTTTGTCCCTCGGGAGAAGCCGGGCACCCAGTCCATGAATCTCTCCCTGATCCTCCTCGACGAGCCCACCCCGGCGTTCGCGGCGGTCACGACCCGCAACCGCTTCTGCGGCGCCCCGGTGCGGATCTGCCGGGAGCGCCTAAAGGAAAAGGCGGTCCGCGGGGTGCTGGTGAACAATCGCGTGGCCAACGTCGGGTCCCCCACTGGCGAGGAGGACGCCCGGGGGATCCTGGAGCATCTGGGGGGGCTGCTCGGCGCGCCGGGGAGCCAGTTCCTGCCCGCCTCAACGGGAGTGGTCGGTTGGGGGCTCCCCCGGGCCGAGATGGAGGCGGCCCTGCCGGCGCTCGTGGCTTCCCTGCAGCCCGGTACCCTGCTGCCGGTCGCCCAGGGGATCATGACCACGGATTCCTACCCCAAGCTCCACCGGGAAGCCGTCGGCGAGGGAGCGATCGTGGGGACGGTCAAGGGCGCCGGCATGATCGAGCCCAACATGGCCACCCTGCTGGGGTTCGTGATCACGGACCTGCGGGTCGGCCGGGAAGAGCTGCGGGAGGCCCTGGCCTTCGCCGTGGAGAACAGCTTCAACCGCATCTCGGTGGACGGGGACCAGAGCACGAGCGATATGGTCCTCGCCTTGAGCTCGGGTCGCAGGCCCGGGGTCGGCCGCGGAGAGTTCCGTACCGCCCTGCTCGCCCTCTGCCGGCGTCTGGCGGAGGACGTGGTGCGAAACGGCGAGGGAGTGGGGCACGTGATCCGGGTGCGGGTCCGGGGGGCCGAGCCGCCGGCAGCCTTGGGGGCCGGCAAGGCGGTGATCAACTCCCCCCTGGTCAAGACCGCGATCTTCGGCAATGATCCCAACGTCGGCCGCATCGTGGCCGCCCTCGGGGACTACGCGGGAAACACGGAAATCCCGGGGGTCGACCCCGGCAACTTCCGTGTGTCCCTGGGCGGGATCGGGATCTTCGAGCGGGGGAGCTTTACCCTGGACCCGGAGCGGGAACGGCAGCTGGCCGGGTACCTGCGCGAGTGCGCGTTGGAGCCGGGCAGGGTGCCCTATCCCGCCCATGACCGGGCGGTGGAGATCGAGGTGGATCTCGGCGCGGGCAGCGCGGCGGGCAGCGCGGCGGAGATCGAGGTGATCGGCGCCGACCTCTCCTACGAGTACGTGCGGGAGAACGCAGACTACAGGAGCTGAGGGCTGCTGTCGGAAGGTGGTACGAGCAAACACATGAGCGCAGAAGCAACGGACAAGAGGGTCGCAGAGGCAAGAGAGCTGCTGGAACGCTGCCTGCAGGAGGTCTCCAAGCGGATCGTGGGGCAGCGGGCCATGCTCGAGGGCATGCTCACGGGCCTGCTCACCGGGGGTCATGTCCTGCTGGAGGGAGTGCCGGGGCTGGCCAAGACCCTGGCCGTGAAGACCCTGGCGGAGGTGCTGGAGGCAGGGTTCAAGCGCATCCAGTTCACCCCGGACCTGCTGCCTGCCGACCTGGTGGGGACCATGATCTACCGAGCCCAGACCGGAGACTTTGTGCCGCGCAAGGGGCCGATCTTCACCAACGTAATCCTGGCCGACGAGATCAACCGCTCCCCCGCCAAGGTCCAGTCGGCCCTGCTGGAAGCCATGGAGGAACGGCAGGTCACCCTCGGCACCGAGACCTACCGGCTGGAGGAGCCGTTCCTGGTGCTGGCCACCCAGAACCCGATCGAGCACGAGGGCACCTACCCCCTTCCCGAGGCCCAGCTGGACCGGTTTCTGCTCAAGCTGCAGGTGCCGTATCCGTCCCTGAGCGAGGAGAAGGACATCCTTCGCCGGGTGGGCACCCAGGCCGGGATCGAGGTCTCTCCCGCGCTGGACCGAGCGGGCATCCAGAGCCTGCAGGGCGTGGTGCGGGACGTGCGGGTGGACCCGCGCATCGAGGAGTACATCGTGGCCATCGTCAGGGCCACCCGGGAACGGGACCGCGAGAAGGCGCAGTACGTGCGCTTCATCGAGTACGGCGCCAGCCCTCGGGCCTCGATCTACCTGTACCGCTGCGCCAAGGTCCAGGCGGTCCTGGAAGGAAGGGGCTTCGTGATCCCCGAGGACGTCAAGGCCATGGCCGCTCCGATCCTGCGCCACCGGATCATCCTGACCTACGAGGCCGAAGCGGAGGACC
>JAFGFV010000176.1 GCA_016930895.1 Spirochaetales bacterium
CCGGTGACCAGGGCGACCCGTTCCGCCACCCGTCCGGGTTTGCCCGCGCCGGCGCTCACCTTCTTGCGGTAGACCTCGACCTCCCAGCTGGTGATGAAACGTACCTGGTCGGGGGGGAGGGCGAGCGGGCCCCCGAAGGAGCGGCTGTAGACCAGGACCTTGAGGGCGTCCCGAAACACGGCCATGGCGGCGTCCGCGCTCCGGCGGCTGGGGCCGCAGGCAAAGGCGCCCAGGCCTTCCACGGCCACGATCTTGGGGGCGAAGCCGTTGCGTTCCACGTAGCCCTGGAGCCGCTCTTCGACCAACTCGTACTGCTCCTCCAGCGACTCCCGCTGGGGAACAAACAGGGCCTCGTGGTTGCAGTACACAATGTGGTCCGGGGACAGGGCGGTGGAGACTCCCTCGAAGGCAGCTTCGGACCGGACGAACCCGGAGATCAGGGCGTCGGCGGCGAAGGTCACGATCGAGCTCGGGCCCTCCCGCCACAGGAGCATGCGCAGGGCCGGGGCCAGGGCGGCGGCGCGTTCGCGGTCTACTGCTGGCCGGCGGCCGGCTTCGTCTCCCGCCTCCGGGAGCTCGCGCAGCTGCGCCCGCAGGGCGGCCACGATCCAGTCGGTCTTGTCCCGGATCTCCTTCAGGTCTGTGCCCGAGACGATCAGGCCGTGGTTCTGCAGGAGCAGCACGTCCGGGCTCCGGCCGTGGGTCCGGTGGTAGCCCTCGACTGCCTCCTTGACCGTTGCGGCCAGCACGTACCCCGGGTTGACCGGCGGGATCCACAGGATCCGATCGCCGAACAGCCGTTCAGCGGTCTGCCGACCGTCCTGGCCGCAGGTCAGTCCGTTGACCACGGTGGGATGGGTATGCACGACGTAGGGATCGGGGAGCAGGTCGTGGAGCGAGGACTCCACGCTCGGACGCAGGGCTTCCTGCCCGGGCTCCCGGGTGGCCATCAGGTCGGCCAGCACCTCTGCCTCCCGGCGCTGCGGGTCGTCCGAGTAGCGGCGTTCCCACATGGCGGCCAGCCTGCCGCGGTCCAGACGCACGAAGCTCTCCGGCCCGGCGTCAGCCAGGGAGGTTCCAGAGGCCTTGACCAGCAGGTGCTCCTCGGTCTTGAAGGAGGTGTTGCCCCCGCCGGCCAGCACGAACTCCGGGTCACGGCCGAAGCTGCGGGAAATGGCGATCAGCTCGTTCAGCTGCCTGTCTGCTGTTCTGCTCATGGGGCTACGATACCCCAACGGGGCCACGATTGGCAACGCAAACCTGCGGCCGGCACGCGGCATGGGGGCTGTGGCGCTCGAGTTCTGGGGCTATGGATCCAGCAGGTGGTTCCGGAAGGCGTACGCGGTGATCTCCGAGACGTTCTTGAGCTGCAACTTGGCCAGTATTCGGGCGCGATAGGTGCTCACTGTTTGGGCGCTCAGCCGCATGGCTTCTGCGATCTCGCGGACGCTCCCGCCCGAGGCGAGCCGCTTGAGCACCTCGAACTCCCTGTCCGAAAGCTGCTGGTGGAGGGGCCTTGCCGAATCGTGCTGGAGGGTGGAGGCTAAACGCTCGCCCAGGGAGGGGCTCACGTACTTGCCGCCGCCGGCGACCTTGCGGATCGCCTCGACGAGGGTGTCCACGTCGCAGTTCTTGGTCAGATACCCGGAAGCCCCGGATCTCAGCGCCCGCACGGCGTACTGCTCCTCCGGGAATATGCTGAGCATCAGCGCCGAAACCTTGATCCCGGCGCCTCGGAGCTCCTTCAGCACGTCGATTCCGCCTCGGCCCGGCATGGCGATGTCCAGGAGCACTACGTCGGCGCGATGCTCCTGCAGTTTCTGCAGCACCTCCGAGCAATCTCGCGCTTCGTCCACGACGACGATGTCGTCGGTTTCGCAGAGCATCTGCCTGAGCCCGCGGCGCACGATCGGGTGATCGTCGGCGATCAGGACCCGAATCATTGATTTCCCCCGTACGGCAGGGTGACGCGCAGCCGCGTACCTCGTTTTCGGACCCTGCCGATTTCGAAGGTGCCGTTCAGAGAGGATACGCGCTCCCGCATGCCGATCAGGCCCAGCGAGTTCCTCCCGGCAACCTGCGATTCCGTGATCCCCCGGCCATCGTCTTCGATTTCCAGCAGCACTCCCCGGTCCGTTACGCGAAGGCGGACCGTGGCCTTGCGCGCCTGGGCGTGACGGGCGATGTTCGTCAGCGCCTCCTGCACGATTCTGAACAGCACGATGGTGTGCTTTTCTCCTTGCACCTGGGGGCCCTCGAAGGTCAGGTCGCAAGTGATCTCCTCGGTCTTCCGGAACTCCTCTGCCAGCCACTCGATGGCATCGAACAGGCCCAGCACGTCCAGCATCTGGGGCCTCAGCGCGCTCGCGATGCGCTGCAGCGTTTCGGCGGAGGATTCGATGAGGCCGATCATGGACTGCAACTTCTCCCGCAGGGACGAGGCATCGTCCCGGAGGTGCCTGGCCACCCAGGCCGTGTCCATGCGCAGGACGGTCAGCGTCTGCCCCAGCTCGTCGTGGATTTCGCGCGCGATGTCCGCCCGTTCTTCTTCCCGCACGTCCTGCAGGTGTTCCGAGAGACCCTTGAGCTTCTCGGCGGTCTCTTCCAGCTCGCGGGTCCTGCGCCGGAGCTGCTCTTCGCTGATCTTGCGCTTGAGGGCCTGAGCGAAGATCTCCTCGATGAGGCGCAGTCGCTTGATGATGTCCGGCGCCCAGCTGCTCTCGCTGCGAAACGAGGCCAGCTCGAGCATTCCGAGCGGGGTGCCCCCCGCGGACATGGGGACGGCGATGTAGGAGAGGATGCCCTGATCCAGGAACCGCCGTCTCAACTCTTGGGGCTGCGCGGGAATCTCCCGGGGCCGTCTGAAGACGATCGTGCGACTTCCGGCGATCTTGTCTGCGTACCATGGGAACGGCTGGAGCGTTCCCGGCGGCTTCGGCGAGCCACGACGGGTGTAGTGGTGCGTCAACGCCAGCTCTCCAGCATCCGGATCCAGCTGGTAGACCGCTCCCCGATCGGCGCCCAGGAAGTTGAGCAATCTCCTGAGCCAGAGTACCAACCGATGGTCCACCTCTTCCGTCGGAAGATTCACGAACGCTGCCGATAGCCCCGACACCAGCTTCTCGAAGCGAAGCCTTTCCTCCACAGCCTGATACAGCACGGCGTTCTGGAGAGTTGCTGCGAACTGGGCGCACAGCAGCTGGAGGGTCTCGACCCTGGCGCCGTCGAAGACTCCGGGGCTGAGGCGATTCTCTAGGTACAGGTAGCCCCTCACGCGGCCCTGGTGCAGCAGGGGGAGGCAGAGGATCGATTTGACCCGGTGCCGTCTGATGTACGGATCG
>JAFGFV010000177.1 GCA_016930895.1 Spirochaetales bacterium
AGGCGGGCGATGTTGCGCCACAGGATCTGCTCCTCCACCTCCTGCGGCAGCTCGAGCATCCGGATCTTCTCGAGCTCCGAGATGGGGTCTCCGGCCGGGCTGTCCGAGGCGAAAACGACCCGCCCGGGACCCAGGGTCTCGATGGCCCGGCGGATGGCCTGCGGGTAGGGACAGGAGGAGGTGTCCAGCACCAGGTTCGGGTGCCGCTCCGCGACCCGGATGGTCTCCTCGGCGTGGAAGTAGCCGCCGAGGTGGCAGATGATGGTGGTCCCGGGGCACCGCTCCGCGGCCTTGCCGATCTGCAGCGGCAGGGCCGGCACCGCGTCTCCGCAGTGGGTGAACACCGGCACGCCGAGCTCTCCCGCCTTGCGGATCAGTTCCAGGCACGGCTCGGCGAAGGGCTTCACGAGGTTGGAGATCGGGTGCAGCTTGAGCCCCCGCATCCGAGGATTGCCGCGGATCACCTTCTCCAGGAGAGCCACCGAGCGGCGGCCGAACTTGGGGTCGATCCTGGGAAACCCGACCAGGCGCTCGGGGTAGCGGGCCACGTACCGCTCGAGGTTGGCGAGGGCCGGGGCGGGCCCCGGCTCGTCGGAGTACGAGGTGACCACGGAGATGTCGATTCCGGCCTCGTCCATCAGGGCGATCAGCTTCTCCGGCGGGTCGTACCAGCCCCAGATGTCGTTCTCGTCGGCATGGGCGTGAGCGTCGATCACCATGCCGCCCAGTGTACAGGCTGATCGGGCCGCGGCGCAACCGAGCGCGATTTCGGGCGGTGTTCCCCTCGCCCAGCCACGCCGCCCCTTGCCTTTGCCCCCAGAGCCGCTTACAGTGATGCCCACACGGAGGTGCGGCGATGAACAGCGGGCTGGTCGAGCTCCCCACGGGGGCTTCACTGCACTACGAGGAGAAAGGCCAGGGGGAGCCGGTTCTGGTCATCCACGGGCTCCTGGGAACGGCCCGGGACGAGTTGGGCGAGGTGATCGACTGGCTCTCGGAGCGCTATCGGGTATTCGGGCTGACCCTGCGCGGCTACGGGCAATCCCTGCCCAAGCCGCGGCGCTTTCCGCCGGACTTCTACCACCGGGACGCCGAGGACATCATGGCGTCCCTGGATGCCCTCGAGCTCGAGCGGGTCCACTACCTGGGCTTTTCGGACGGTGGTGAAATCGGCCTGATCCTGGGAGGCACCCACCCGGAGCGTTTCCGCTCGATCTCCGTGTGGGGGGCCATCGGTTTTCTCGGCCCGCAGGTGGGAGTGGAGGTCCGCAAGTACTACCCGGCTACGTGGGTGACCGACCAGGTCAAGGGCCGGCACGGGATCGAGGATCCGGACCCGATCATCAAGGAGTGGGTCGAGGCGATCGCCGGCATGGTGGAGGCCGGGGGGGACCTCAGCCTGCATCTGGCTGACCGGATGCGGGTTCCCCTCCTCCTGATGCTCGGGGAGACCGATTACCTGAACCCGCCGGAGTACGCCCGGCGGCTCATCGAGCGCGCAGGGCACGGGCGCCTGGAGATGTTCGCCTGCGGCCACGAGATCCACGACCAGCAGCCGCAGCGCTTTCGGCGGGTGGTGGGCGAGTTCCTGGCCGCTCCTCGGGATGCCTAGCCGGAGAGGGCTGGCAATCATGGCGGTGCGCATCGTCATCACCGGCGGGACCTTCGACAAGCACTACGACGAGCTGCGGGGCCAGCTCACCTTCCGGGACACCCACCTGCCCGAGATCCTGCGCGACGTGCGCTGCACGGTGCCGGTGGAGCTGGAACTGAACCAGCTCATCGACAGCCTCGACATGCGCCCGGCCAACCGGCAGCGCGTGCTGGAATCCTGCCGGCGCGCCCCGGAATCCCAGATCGTGATCACCCACGGTACGGACACCATGGTCGAGACCGCCGCGGTGCTCGGCCGGGCGGGCCTGGACAAGACCATCGTGCTCACCGGGGCCATGGTGCCCTACGCCTTCAGCCACTCCGATGCGGTCTTCAATCTCGGCTGCGCCATCGCGGCGGTCCAGCTCCTCCCGCCGGGGGTGTACATCGCCATGAACGGCCGGAGCTTCCGCTGGGACAACGTGGTCAAGCGCCGCGAATCCGGGGTGTTCGAGGAGCTGCGGCCGGGGTAGGGGGTGCGTATTCCCGGGTCCCAGGGCGGGTCAGGAGCCTGGCCGTGCCGCCGCGGTCCTCCTGTGCCGCAGCGTCCCGCGGGTCTGTCTCGAGGTCTCGTGAGGTTTTCCCAGCCGCTGTTTGGGTGTATGCTGGGTGCCAGGAATCAGACCGGCGCGAGCCGGTCAGACAAGGAGCAATACGAAATGAGCGACACGGAAAAACGAATCGCGGAGTTCACACGCCACAGCTACGGCACCTGGAGGCGCCAGGAGCTGTGGAAGAAGCCGCTACACATCAAGGACGCCGAAGGCGTGCACATGGTCGATGACCAGGGCAAGCGCTACCTGGACTTCTCCTCCCAACTCATGTGCTCGAACCTGGGGCACAAGAACAAGGCCGTGATCGAGGCCATCGTGAAGCAGGCCGAGAGGCTTCCCTACGTGGCACCGGGGTTCATTACCGACTCGTCCATGGAGGCGGTGGAGGCCCTGCTTACGATCCTGCCCAAGGGTCTGGCGGGCAAGATCTTCTTCTCTACGAGCGGCACCGAGGCCAACGAGGCGGCGCTCAAGATCCTGCGGCAGCGCATGTCGCCGGCCTACAAGGTGATCTCCCGTTATCATTCCTACCATGGGGCCACCTCGGCGAGCGTGACCTTTACGGGCGACCCGCGGCGCTGGTATGCCGAACAGGCCCGATGCACGGTGGAGGGGGTCCGCTTTGCCCCGGACGCCTACTGCTACCGCTGTCCTTTCGGGCTGGAGTACGGCAAGTGCAACATCCAGTGCGCCCGCTACGTCGAGTACATGATCAAGGAGGAAGGCAACGTCGCCGCGGTGATCGTGGAGCCGGTGGTAGGGACCAACGGGCGGATCGTTCCTCCGCCGGAGTACTTTCCCCTGCTCCGAAAGATCTGCGACGAGCAGGGCGTGCTGCTCGTCACCGACGAGGTCATGTCCGGGTGGTTCCGGACGGGCAAGGCCTTTGCGGTCGAGAACTGGGGGGTGACCCCCGACATCCTGACCACCGCCAAGGGATCGACCGCGGCGTATACTCCCGTGGGAATCACCGTGACCTCCGACAAGGTTGCCGAGTTCTTCGACCAGCAGATCATGTCCCACGGCCATACGTACGCATACCATGCCCTGGCCCTCTCGGCGATCCCACCCTCGGTGGCGGAATACAAGAAGCTGATGGCCAGCGGTCTTCCGCAGCGGGCTTCCGGGCACCTCAAGAAGAGGCTGCACGAGCTGGCCGAGCGCCACGAGTCGATCGGAGACGCCCGGGGTATCGGGCACTTCTGGGCCCTGGAGCTGGTCAAGAACCGCAAGACCAAGGAGCTGTTCAACCTCAAGGCCGATGAGTATACCCGCCCTCTCATGACCGCCCGGGTGGCCGGGGAGGCGCTCAAGAACGGCGTGTACGTGGCTGCCTGGTACGACACCCTGATCGTGGCGCCGCCGCTGATCATTACCGAGGCCCAGATCGACGAGGGGATCGACGCGCTCGACAAGGCCCTCAAGCTCGCGGACGAGCAGACCACGAACACGGGGATCTCCGCCTCGAGAAGCAGCGAGTACGGTAGCTAGTAGGCTCCTGAGTCCGACGTCCTGAGCCCATGGGAAAGAAGAAGGCCGGTGCACGCACCGGCCTTCTTCGTACCTGCGGACGGTGGGTGGACTTCTCAGTCCATGACGAGCGCGGGCAGGGCCGTGACCAGCGAGGGAAACAGGGCCACCAGGACGACCACGAGGATGAGCACGCCCAGATACGGAAGGATGATGCGCGTGAAGTGCTCCGCGGAGATCTTGCCGATGTTGCACATCACGTACATCACCGTTCCCACCGGGGGGGTCACCGTCCCGATGGCCAGGGTCATGGTCATGAGTACGCCGAAGAATACCGGGTCGATTCCGACCTTCCGCAGCAGCGGCATGATGACCGGCACGGTCATCACGATCACGGCACCCGCCTCCATGAAGCATCCCAGCACCAGGTACAGGACCACGAGCAGCAGGACGATGAGGGTCGCGTTGGAGGTGATTCCCCCAATCAGAGCGGCGAAGCTCGCGGGGACATTGAAGTAGGTCAGCACCCAGCCGAACACGGCCGCGCCGCCCACGATGAACAGGATCTGCGCCGTCGTGTACATGGCGTCGAAGAGCACGCGGGGAAGATCCTTGAAACTGATTTCCTTGTAGACGAACAGCCCGATGACCAGGGCCCAGAGCACCGCCACGGCTCCCGCCTCGGTGGCCGTGAAGATGCCGCCGAGAATTCCGCCGACGATGATGAGAGGGGTAATGAGCGCCGGGAGGGCGGCGACGAAATCCCTCACGAAGACCCGCAGCGCAACTCGTGGTTCGGTCTTGTATTTCCTGCGGGTGGCGATGAGGTAGGTCACCACCATCAGCGCGATCGTCATCAGGATGCCCGGGACGATTCCGCCGATGAACAGCTTGCCCACAGACACCTCCGCGGCCATGCCGTACACCACCATGGGAATGCTGGGGGGGATGATCGGTCCTATGGTCGACGACGCGGCAGTGATGGCCACGCTGAAGTCGTCGTCGTAGCCGGCGTCCCGCATCGCCTTGATTTCCATGATGCCGAATCCGGAGGCATCGGCGATGGCCGCCCCCGACATGCCTGCGAAGATCAGGCTGTTCAGGATGTTGACCTGCCCGAGGCCTCCCCGGATCGACCCGACGAGGTGATTGGCGAAACGGAATATCCGGGTGGTGATGCCACCGGAGTTCATGAGCTGTCCGGCGAGAATGAAGAACGGGACGGCGAGCAGAGGGAAGGAGTTGATCCCCAGGCTGATGTTTTGGACGAACGCCTCCAGGGGGACTCCGTTGACCACGAGCGCCACGACGCTGGAAAGAATCAGGGAGAAGGCGACCGGCAGGCCTGCGGCCATGCCGGCCAGTAGAATCACGACCATCAGCAGAAGCATTCTTTGGATCCCTACCTTTTCGCCAGGGAGCGGAGGTGCTGGAAGATCAACGACAGCGACTTGGCAAGCATGATGACGCCCGCAAAGGGTACCGGCAGCCAGAACAGACTCCGCGGGTACAACAGGGCGATGTTGTAGTCAGGGTATACCCACTTGTCAATCACATAGGTAGTCCCTTTGAGGGTCATGATGCCGCCCACCGCGGCGACGACCAGTGCGACGCCCAGACCGATCCAGTGCTGCGCTGTGTGGGAGGTCTTCTCTGCCAGGAAGGTGACCGCAATGTTCTCCTGCCGCAGGGTCGCCAGTGCCGCGCCGCAGAAGCACGCCCAGACAAACACCAGACGGGCCAACTCCTCGATCCCATGGATCGGGAGCTGCAGGACGTAGCGAGAGAAGACCTGCAGCAGCACGAACGCCACGATGATCAGGACCGTGACGGTGCACAGCACCACGAGCACTCTGTCCAAGACCCAGAACAAGCCCTTGGTCTTCATTGGGTGGTATCGTTTCCTGGAAGCTGCAGACAGGGCCAGAAGCTGCCCTCCGGCCCGCCTGCGGTTCCGGACTGAATCAGCGAGCAGCCTGGAATTCGGCTATCTTGGCCCTGATTTCCGCGCCGAACTGGCTCTCCCATTTGTCGTACAGCGGCAGCATCAACCTGCGCATCTCTTGCAGGTCGATGTCGGTGATGGACACTCCCCCAGCGAGCAGCTTGCCCTCGATGTCCTTGAGGTCGGCCTGCACGAGCTGGTTGTGGTAGTCACCGGCCTCGACGGCCGCCTCCAGGAAGATCTCCTGGTATTCCTCGCCCATGCTCTGGAACAGCTCGTCGTTCATGAAGATCATGTTGAAGTACATGACGTGGTTGGTCCGCACCAGGTACTTGGCCTGCTCGTAGAAGCTGCTGGTGTACATGAAGTTGAAGGGGTTTTCGATGGCATCCACCACGCCCTGCTGCAGAGCGCTGTACACCTCGGGGAAGGGAATCGGCGTGGGGTTGGCCCCGACCAGCTTCCACATGTCCATCCACGAGGGCAGCTGAGGCACCCGGATCTTGAGTCCCTTGAAATCGGCGATCGAATTGATCGGTTTCTTGGACAGGGTCACCCGTTCGCCCTGGTTCCAGTTGGAGGCCAGCACCCGTACCTTGGATTTGGCGGTGTACTTCTCGTTCATGCTGTCCATGACCGGACTCTTCGAGAAGGCCACCATGGTCTCCCAGTCCTTCCAGAGGTAGGGCATGAGCAGGATCTGGAACTCCGGGTTGTAGGAACTCGGCACGCCGCTGCCAAAACATCCCAGGTCGAGGGTCTTGGAAGCGATCATGTCATGCATTTCGATCTCCCCGCCGAGGGCACCGGCGGGCACCACCTGAATGGTCACCCTGCCGTCGGTCTTCTGGTTGACCGTGTCGGCGAATCGTTTGGACGCCAGGGTGATCGGATGATTCTCACTGCTGATGAGCCCCATGCGCAGCGTCATCTCCTGCAGCTGGGGTTCCTCGCTGGCGCCTTCCGCCGCGAGCCCGCCAACGGCGAGAACCAGGACCGCCAGAACCAACCACACGTTCTTGTTCATTTTCACATGTTCCTCCTCTAAGATTGTTCTACATTCATTTGTTGTTGTATACAAATGGCAGCGCAGTTGTCAAGCGTTTTCCGGCTTGAGGGAGGGAGCCACAGCCGCTGGCTGCCTCAACCCGCGGCTGCAGACCGGCGACTGCTGTGAGCCGAGCGAAGCGCGGCGGGCTTCCTGGTTAGAATGGATATCGCGAGGCGCTTGCTGTTGTCTACGTGCTCGTTGAGCACGGCTTTCGCCTTGGCCAAGTCACGCTCGATCAGTGCGTCGATCAGCTGCAGATGCTCCCGCGTGGCGCGCCGGGCCTCGCGCGGATCGCCGAAACCCAGGTAGCGGAAGCGGTGGATCAGCCGCAGCAGCTGGCTCAGCATGTTGATGAGCCTGGGCCTGTTGCTGGCAAGGATGATGTACAGGTGCAGATCGTTGTCACTGTTCGATTCGGCCTCCCGGTCGGGGTGTGCGAGATCGGCCTCGACCCGCGAGCGCAGCTCCGCCAGCCGCCTGAGGCTCATGGCCGGAACGGCGAACTCCAGCGCCAGGAGCTCGAGCTGCCGTCGTATCTCGTAGATCTCTTCGATGTCGTCCGCAGTCAGGGAGTGAACCACGGCACCTCGGTTGGGGAGGATCTGCACCATGCCGTCCTTGGCCAGCTGCTGCAGTACCTCGCGAATCGGTGTTCGGCTGACTCCAAACTCGCCGGCGAGCTCCGCTTCCTTCAGACGGGTCTGCGACTCGTATCGACCGTCGAAGATGCGGTTGAACAGCTCGATGTAGATCCGTTCCTTGACGTCTCGGGCCATGTGCTCCCCATAGTAGGGTCAGGGAGGGCAGAAAGGCAAGTGCCGGGGCGACGCGGTCGCCTTCTGCGCTTCGGGCCCGACCCGCCCCGGGATCCGGGAGTTGGTGTAACACCCGCGGACTGGCGTGATTGACCCAGACCGGCTCGTATTGTATACTAAACAGCGATTTTGTTGAACATTGGACAACCTTCAGGTCAGGGGGTATCTGTGACATCACGAGAGAGGATCTTGGCGGCGGCAAGGGGACAGCAGACGGATATCCTGCCGGTGGCCCCCTACATGGGAAACCATGCTGCCCGGGTTGCGGGCATACCACTGGGAGAGTACTATACCAACCCCGTCCGACTGGCGGAAGCGCAGAGGAGAGCCTGGGAGTTGTATCACCAGGACGTTCTCGTAGTTCAATCTGACAATTACTACATGGCCGAGGCATTCGGATGCCTCACCGAGCATTATCCCGACAGCCTCCCCACCATGAAGAAGACCATCATCACCGAGATCAGCGACATCGCGCGCCTGAAGCGACCGGATCCGCGCAGGGACGGGCGGATGCCGATGTACCTCGAGGCGATGGAAGTGCTGCGAAGGCAGATGGGCCCGGAAGTCGCTCTGCGCGGCTGCGGAACCGGCCCGTTCGTCATGGCTGGACACCTGATGGGCCCCGAGAAACTGATCCTGGAGCTGGCGAACATCGAGTACGGACTGGGAGGCGATCCGCAGGCGCTCCACGCCCTCTTCGAGATCACCCTCGAGACCCTGATCGAGTTCGTGTCTTTGCAGCTGGAGGCGGGAGCCGACATCGTCCAGTGTGCCGACTCGCTGGCGTCGATCGACGTGATATCCCCCGCGATGTACGATAAGTACGTATGGCCCTACGAGAAACGGTTCTTCGAGGAGGTCAACCCTCTGTGCCGTAAGCATGGAGCGGTCAGCCTTTTGCACATCTGCGGCAACAACACCAAGGTGTTCGGGCGCTTTGCCGAGCTCGGCGCCGACATTGTCGCCATCGATCACAAGGCAGACCTGGCTACGGCCAAGGAGGTGATTGGAGGGCATTCCTGCCTCATCGGCAATCTCGATCCCACCTCGGTGCTGCTGCAAGGCAACGTGGACGAAGTACAGCGGCAGGCCGAGGCTTGTATCGCCAAGGCGGCCAGGAACGGCGGTTTCATCTTGGGGTCAGGATGTGAGGTCGCTATAGACACACCGCGTGAGAATATCCAAGTCATGATCCGCACCGCCCGTGCGCACTCATATCGGTAGGGGAACGGAAGAATGACGCCAAGGGAGAGAGTCCGTACTGCCGTGCGGCATCAGGAACCGGATCGAATTCCGATCGATTTCGGCAGCCGCTCTTCGGCCTTCGAGGACCAGCCGTATCGAGAGCTCCAGGCTTACCTCAAGCTCAACGAACAAGGCGGGAACTTCCTGCGAGCCCATGCAGTCATGAGCGAACAAGTCCTGCAGTTCCTGCAGGTCGATACGCGCTGGGTCCGCAGCATTCCGGCTTCCTCGTGGCTGAGTGACGAGGAGGGGCACGTGTACCTCGATCGCTGGAACGTGCCTTGGAGGCGCAAGCGCGGCAGTCTGTACTACGAGCTGGAGCCCTCGCCGCTGGTCGCCATGCCGCGGGAGCAGATCGCACGTGTCGAGTTTACGGAATTGATCACGGACCAGATGCTCGACGAAATGCGAGCTCAAGCGCAAGGCTACCATCGCGACACCGACTATTCGCTGTGGTGCGACGTAGTGGGAGCCGGGATCTTCGAGAGGGCCTGGTACCTGCGAGGTTTCGAGCAGCTTCTCATGGACATGATGGCCGAAAAGCGATTCGCCCATGGGTTTTTCGAGAAGATCCTGGAGACGCAGATCGCTGCATACCGCAAACTCCTCGGGAGCATCGGGGACTACATCGAAGGGGTGTTGATCACCGACGACGTTGCCACGCAGGACAGTCTCGTGATGTCTCCGGAGACTTATCGCGAGATGCTCAAACCTTATCAGAAGCGCCTGATTGAGAGCATCCAGAGCTACGGCGCCTCGGTGCTTTGGCATTCCTGCGGAGCCGTGTATCCCCTGATACCCGATTTCATAGACATGGGTGTCCGCATCCTGCACCCGATTCAGACGTCGGCCAAGGGGATGGACCGGGCACGGCTCAAGCAGGAGTTCGGCCGGGATCTCGTGTTTTGGGGCGGGGGCTGCGACGTCCAGACGGTACTGCAGACGGCAACGAGCGCTGAGGTGGTGGCGGAGGTGCAGCGGAGCATCTCGCAGTTGGCCCCCGGAGGAGGCTTCGTGTTTACCACGACGCACTGCGTTCAGCCGGACACGCCCCTGGAGAACATCCTGGCCATGGTCGAGGCATACAAGCGCTTCGGAGATTACCAGCATCTTGGTGATACCCAAGGAGAACAGACGGGGGTCAAGCAGTGAACGACATGACACCGCGAGAGCGTTTTCTGGCGGCGTTCCGGCACGAGGAGACTGACAGGGTACCGATCTTCGAAGTGCCGAACAATCGGCAGCTGCTCAAGCGTGAGCTGGCACGAACCGTCGACCGTCCTGACGGGGTCGCCATGGTGCGCTTCTCCAAGGCGGTCGGCCTGGATGCGGCGCTGGTGCTGGAGGGAGGCTATACGGGAGTCATAGCCGATCACTGGAGGTGGACAGACCCCACGCATTTCGTCGATGAACTAGGAGTCGGCTACTCGGTCCAGGAATCATCCTGGCCTCTGGCGATGCCCGAAAAGCCCTACATCAAGAACCGGGAGCTCTGGGAGCAACTGCGGCTTCCAGATCCGACCGAACCGTGGCGGCTCGAACAAATCCGGCTGGCGGTGGCGGAGGCTCATCAGGGCCGGGGCGACGACATAGCCCTGGTCGCAGGAATGCGTAGCGCATTCTCGGTCCTGTACATCAGCATGGGAATCCTCGACATGACGGTCGCCTTGTACGAGGATCCTGATCTCATCCTCGAGATGTCGGAAAAACTGTGCGAGTTCTGGACCCGCTCCTCGGTCCTGGCGGCCGAGTCAGGGATCGACGCAGTGTTCATAGCCAACGACATGGGCATGAATGAGCAGACCCTGATCAGCCCTGAGGCTCTGCGCTCCTTCTTTCTCCCTCAGCTCGCGAAACAGGTGCTCGCGACCAAGGAGGCCGGCGTCAAAGTGATCCTGCACAGCTGTGGAAACGTGCGAGCGATTCTAGACGACCTGGTTGCGGGAGGCATCGACTGTCTCAACAACATGCAGAGCGCAGCGGGGATGGATATTTGCGAGATCAAGGAAAGCTACGGCGACCGACTGACTCTCATGGGCAACGTCGACGCTACCCGAATCATGACTTCCGATAATCCCGACGTCATAGAGCAGGCGGTCATCGAGACAATCCGGACAGCCTCACCCGGCGGAGGGCACATTCTGGCCACGGATCATTCGTTTCACGAGGGGATTCCCCTGAAGAACGTGGATACCTTTCTTGCCGCCTGCAAGAAGTGGGGATCCTATCCCCTGCGGCTTCCTACCCCTCGATCCACTTGAGAGAATCTCCGTTACCCTTGCCTCGCTCCTCGACAGCCGCTACCGGCGGCGGTATAGTGGAGCACGGAAGAGGTATGCGATGAATCCCAAGGAAAACCTGTACGCAGCGATCTTTCACCAGGGCCCCGAATGGGTGCCGTGCCCCATGGTGGATGGATCCTGGCGGGTCGTGCTGCACGATCTGCTCGAGCGCCCGGAGCAGCAGGCCGGGTACGACGACTGGGGGGTGCACTGGGACCTCAAGATCGAGTCCGAGGGCGGGAGCTATCCCGATGAGCATCCCATCAGCGACCCCGAACAGATCAAGGACCTGGTTCTGCCCGACGTGGAGCGACGGGACCTGCTCGATCCCGCGATCAGGGGCCTGCAAGCCATCGACAGGTCGCAGGCGCTGGTGTTCGCCGACAACGGCTGGGGCCTCTTCGAACGAGCGTGGCTTCTCGCAGGTATGGAGAACCTGATGGTCTGGATGCTCGAGGAGCCGGAGGCCGTGGACATGCTGATGGACAGGATCCTGCAGGTCAAGCTGCGCGTCACCGAACGCTTCATCGAGGAGATCGAGGTGGACGGCATCATGTACGGAGACGACTGGGGCGGGGAAACCAGCGTCATGATGGGTCCCGAGCTGTGGCGGAGGTTCGTCAAACCGCGCCAGAAGAAGCTCTACGACGCCTGCAAGAGCAGGAAGGTGATCGTCCGGCAGCACTCCGACGGCCATACCGAGGAGCTGTTCGAGGACCTGGCGGAGATCGGTCTCGATGTTCTCAATCCCCTCCAGCCAGAGTGCAACGACGTGGAGAAGGCCAGGCAGATGGTCGGAAAGAGACTGGCGTTTCACGGGGCGGTGGGCTCACGGCTTCTGGACAAGGGAAGACCGGCGGAGATCCGAGAGAACGTGAAGCTGCGGATCCAGCAGTTGGCAACCCGGGAGGGCGGGTACATCGTCGCCCCCGCTCACGCCTTCGCCTACCCCAGGGAGAACGTGCGGGCATTCCGGGAGGCGGCCATCGAGTACGGTAGAATCCCGAAGCAGTGGTGCAGGGAGTTCGACGTAGAGAAGACCGACGTGGAGGTGTGAGAGTGCCGGTCGCGGACCGCGGATCGCCTCCGCGCCGACGACCCCAAGTACGCGGGGACCAAAGGTTTGAAACGGCGCCTGTTCTTCTATTAGAATTCAGGTCTGAGGCTCCCCCGGGGGTTCAGCCCGGCGGGGCGCCCGTGCCGGCGTGAGACTTGCCTCCAGGAGGTCCCCGTGAGAGTCGTGAAAGCTCCAGCGTACCTGTGCGCCCTGATCCTGTTCCTGCTCGCGCACTCGGCTGCGGCGGACCTGCCGGCAGGGAGCCCTGGGGCCGGGGCCGGTGGGGCCCTGGCGATCATCGAGGAGGAGGTCCGCAAGAGCCCGCCTCCCCTGGAAGCTCGAAGAGGGATCCCGGGTATGACCACCTTCTCGCTCGTTCTCGCCGCCGGCAGCGTGGGCGGCGGGCTCTGGGCCGTCTATCCGGGCGACGAGGACTCGGAATCCGGGGAATCCTCCGACGACTATTGGCTCCGAGGACTGGTCTGGGGGAGCCTGCAGGGCTTTCTGGTCAACCCGTACGTGGGCCTCGGCATGTCGGTGCTGCTGTACCCGCTGCCCGACCTGAGGGCCGAGTACGGCAGCCTGCTGGACGTGAGCGGCCCGGCCCGGGAGGAACGGGCCTACCTGATTCTCCGCCGGCGGGCGGAGCAGGCCCGAAAGCGCCGGGTGGCCGACGCGTTGCTGAGCCTGGGCGCCACCGCCCTGCCCGCCGGCACCTACGCCCTCGGCAGTGCCTTCGTCGACCAGCGCCCCCAGGACAGGGATTTCGGTGTCGGCTATCTGTCGGGGATCCTCCTCGGATCTCTCCCCTGGGTCCTGTTGCGGCTGGCGGTGCGGAGTCCCGAGGAGCGGACCCTTGCCTCCGTGGAAGCACAGCGAGGCGGAGGTCTGCCGTGAAACGCGCCTTGCTGCTGGCTCTCGCGTTCTGCCTTCCTCTTTCCGCCTGGTCCGGCGGCGCTCAGGAGGAGGCCGCCCAGGCCCGCTCGGAGTACCTGGCCGAGCGCGGGATGATCATCCCGGTGCACGAGGTGCGGATCGACGAGTTCATCGGGGCGGAGGACTACGCGTACCCGGACCCGGAGGGGGAGTTCGGCGTGTACCTCTACACCGGCCACCGGCAGGTGTCCGCAAAGGGACAGAGCGAGGTCCTGGTGGTGGGGGTGCAGGGGCGCCGGTACCGCTTCGAGGACCTGCCGACCATGAACCTGGTCGCGGTGGTGGACACCAGTGGCTCCATGGGGGAACCGGACAAGCTGGACTGGGTGAAGGAGTCGCTGCTGGTCCTCCTGGACACCTTGCGCGACAAGGACTACCTGTCGCTGGTCCTCTTCGGCGGCGAGCCGCAGGTGCTGCTGCCTTCCGCCCGCCTCGGCGAGGGCACCCTGCGCGCCCGCCTGCGCGATGAGGTGCGAGGCCTCACCGCGGTGGGGGACTCGGACATCGTGGACGCCCTGGCCGCGGGGTTCCGGGAGGCGGCCGTGCACTTCCAGCCGGGAGGATCCAACCGCGTGCTGCTCCTCACCGACGGCTGGGGCCGGACCAGGGGCATCACGAAGCTGATCAAAGCCAATCGCAAGCGGGGCATCGAGGTTTCGGTGATCGGCTACGGGGAGAACTTTGACACCAATTTCGCCCGCGAGATCTTCGAGGTGAGCGGCGGCGGAAGCCGCTTTGTCTCCGATCGGGAACGGATGGAGGAGATCTTCGGCTCGGGGCTGGCGCGGACGGCGGTGCCGTTGGCGCGCAACATCCGGATCGAGGTCATCGTGGAAGGGGCCCAGGCCGCCGGAGCCTGGGGGTTGGAGCCTTCGGTGACCAGCTTCTGGGACGAGGAGGAGCGGCGCTACGGGTCACGGATGAGCTTCACCGTGCCGGTCATCCACAGCGGGGACTACGAGACCGCCGTGGCGATGCTCCAGCTGCCCCCTGCCGAGGTTATTGGGCCGCGGCGGCTGCTGACCGTCCACACCCTCTACACGGACCTGGGCGGTGAGGAGCGCGAGCTGGAGGCCCAGGAGCTGGTAGTGGAGGTCGTGCCTGCCGAGCTCCCCGTGGCCGGCTTCTCCGACGCCCGGGTGCTCAAGGCGGGAACCATGCTGCGCTACGCCCAGGAGCTCCGGCGAATCAGCGGCATGTACCACGGAGAGCCGTACTACGGGGCTGCTTACTACGGTGGGGCCTACGACGAAGACACGCAGGTCTACCGGGCCTTCTTCCATTCCTACCGGATGAAAAAGGAGCTGAAGAACGCGGCCACCCGCCTGGGGGACGACAG
Source organism: Spirochaetales bacterium (assembly GCA_016930895.1). The sequence continues at coordinate 14,348 of JAFGFV010000177.1, forward strand.
CTTTGCCGATCAGATCGGGGTGCTGGAGAGCTACATGCGGATCACCGGTAGGGAGATCGGCTTCAAGGAGACGATCGTCGAGCAGATCATCGCCGACAACGAGCTGCGGCCGCCGGTGCCGGAGCGCCCCCTCGAGGAGCACCTGGAGTACCTGTTTCGGGAGCTGGCCCTGGATCTGGAGAAGAAGCCC
>JAFGFV010000178.1 GCA_016930895.1 Spirochaetales bacterium
CCCTGGCGGAGGCCAACCAGATCTGCGAGGAGTACGGCATGGACACCCTGACCACCGGGGTCACCGTGGCCTGGGCCCTGGAGATGGCCGAGGAAGGGCTGCTGCGGGAGCCGGGGCTCTCGCTGGCCTTCGGCAGCCGGGAGGCGATCCTCGGGCTGCTGCGAAAGGTAGGGGAGCGCCAGGGAATCGGGGACCTGCTGGCCGAGGGACCCAAGCGGGCGGCTGAGCGCCTGGCCGCCCGCTCCTCGGCTGCCGATCCGCTTTCGGCGACCCTGGGGCGGGCCATGCAGATCAAGAACTCCGGCTTCGCCGCCTGGATGCCCCGGCGGATGAAGGGGACCGGCCTGGCCTTTGCCACCTCCAACCGGGGGGCCTGCCACAAGCGGGCGCCCATCGGGGCGGAAATCACCGGCCAGATCGACATGGGCACGACCCAGGGCAAGGCCGCTCTGGTCAAGCAGATCCAGGACCGGGTCAACGCCATCTTCACCCTGATCACCTGCCGCTTCCACGAGTTCGTGACCCCCGAGGAGGCGTACCCCCGCTTCGTGGAGGCCGCCACCGGTTTCTCCCTCTCCGCGGAAGAGTTCCTGCGCCTGGGCGAGCGGATCTGGAACCTCGAGCGGCTGTTCAACCTGGGGGCCGGGCTCGCTCGGGCCGACGACGGCCTGCCGGAGCGCTGCTACGAGCCGATCAAGGGAGAGAGCTCGGAGGGAGCCGTGTTCACCCGCGGGGAGTTCGAGGCCATGCTCGACGAGTACTACGCGCTGCGGGGGTGGGACCGTGAGGGAGTGCCCACCGAAGCGAAGCTCGAGGAGCTGGGCATCGCCTCGGACCGCGGCCTGGCCGGGCTCTGAGAGCCGGCGGAGGGCAGGGAGGACGCCGTGGCGACAGCCGACCGAGCATCGGCACGGAGGGACGGTGTGCCCGCTACAGCGTGCCGGGGCGCCGTCCGGATACGGGTCGAGCTCCTGGCCCTGTTCCGGGACAAGACCGGAACGGGGCAGGTCGAGCTCGAGGTTCCGGCCGGCTGCGCCAGCGCCCTGCATGCCCTGTGCCGCCTGGAGGCGCGTCTGGCTCCGCGCGGGCCCGGAGCGCTCGAAGGGGGCGCCCTGCGCCAGGGCGTGCTCCTGTTCGTGCGCGCCCCGCAAGCGGCCATGCGCCGGGTGGCCGACCCGGCAGGCGAGCTCCTGCGCGGGGGTGAGACCCTGATCCTGGCGACCGCAATGGAAGGGGGGTAGGCCTCGATGGAGTATCACGTTCCTGGAACCCTCGAAGAGGCTCTGGAGAGGTTGAGCTCGTACCTCGCCTCAGGCCGCCCGGCCATGTACGTGGCCGGAGGGACGGACCTGGCGGTTCAGATCGCCGAGCATGCTCTGGAGCCGGCGGCCCTGGTCGACCTGGCGGCGATCCAGTCGCTCCGGGGCATCGAGTCCGGCGAGGGAGCCCTGCGCATCGGGGCGGCCGTGACCATCGCGGAGCTGGCTCAGGCCCGGGAGCTTCCGCGCTGCCTGGTGCAGGGGGCGCGCTCCATCGGAAGCCCTCAGATCCGGGCCCTGGCCACCATCGGGGGCAACATCTGCAACGCCTCGCCCTGCGGGGACACCCTGGCCCCCCTCGTGGTCCTGGGCGCCCGCTTCGTCCTGCAGTCCCTGAGAGGGGAACGGGAGGTGGAAGCGGAGAGCTTTTTCACGGGCCCCAAGGCCACGGTGCGGGCGGGCGAGGAGGTGCTGCGGGAGATCCGGATCCCGGAGGAGCGCCTGGCCGGGGCCTCTGCCTTCCGGATGATCGGCAAGCGCAACGGCCAGGTGATCTCCCAGGTCAACGTGGCGGTATGGCTCCTGAGCAGCGGCGACGGAACCGTCGAGGACATTCGCGTGGCCGCGGGTTCCGTGGCCCCGGTGCCGCTGCGCCTGCCGGGCACCGAGCGGCTCCTCCGGGGCCGGGCGATTTCCCGGGAGCTCCTCGAACGGGCGGAAACCGAGGTGGCCCGGGAGATCCGGCCGATCTCCGATGTGCGGACCACCGAGGCCTACCGGAGGAGGGTGACCGCCTCCCTGTTCCGCGACGCCCTGGAAGACGCCCTGGAAGAAGCCCTGGGCGGCGGCGACAAACCGCGTCCGACGCGCAAGCCGGGGAAGGGGGCCTGACATGCTGCTCGAGTTCACCTGCAATGGAGAGGCGGTGCGCCTGGAAGCCGACGGGGCCATGCGGGCCCTGGACCTCCTGAGAGACCGCCTGGGTTTGACCGGGACCAAGGAGGGCTGCGGCCGGGGGGAGTGCGGGGCCTGCACGATCCTGCTCGACGGGGTGGCGGTCAACTCCTGCCTGCTGTACGCGGCCAAGCTCCAGGGCCGGGAGGTCCTGACCATCGAGGGGCTGGCCCAAGGGGAGCGCCTGCACCCTCTCCAGGAGGCCTTCCTGGACGAAGGAGCGGTCCAGTGCGGCTACTGCACCCCGGGAATGATCCTGAGCGCCAAGGCCCTCCTGGATCGCCGCGCCGGGCCCGGTGTGGGGGAAATCACCGACGAGGAGATCGCCGAAGCCCTTTCGGGAAACATCTGCCGGTGCACCGGCTATGGCAAGATACTGAAGGCGGTCCGGCGGGCGGCCGGGGGAGGCGAGCCATGAGCGAGGTCAGGCTCCGCATCGTCGGCGCGCCCGCGGGGAAGGTGGACGGCCCGGAGCTCGTGACCGGGCGGGCCAGGTTCGCCGGGGATCTGCGCTTCCCCGGCATGCTGTACGCCGCAGCCC
>JAFGFV010000026.1 GCA_016930895.1 Spirochaetales bacterium
CATGGAGTCCTGGACGACCAGGTAGTGGATTCCCGGCGTGCGAATCCGAGCCCGGAAGGCGTGCCGGCCGTTGTCTCTGCCGTCCCGAACGCGGTAGGCCATGTCCGATCCGCGCTTCCTGCCGGTAAAGGTGTGCTCCCCGGGGAGCTCTGCCTCCATCCCGGGCTCCAGCTCGCCCCCGTCCCGTCCGTACGATTGCACGGCAAAGCCTATCGTTCCCTGGTACACGGCGCTCAGCCGCTCAAATGCGTCCCAGGCCTGCACGGTCACGGTGAACCTCTCCCCGGCCTCCGGCGTCGAAGGCGCGTGGACCCACAGCATCCGGGGGGCGTTGTCGAAGAGAACCCCCAGGTGGATGCTCACCGAAGCCCACAGGGCCACGGGGACGAGGGCCGCCACCACGGTGAGCAGGGCCCCGGCCCAAGGGGGAACAGCGTGGGCGAGCCGCGCTCTCAGCCCGCTCCACCGCCACCGCAGCCGCGAGCGCAGCCCCGCCCGCAGCCGCCCGCGCGTGAGGAGCCCGCCCAGCAGCCAGCCCAGCAGGTACGCGCCGAAAAGCGGAGGTCCGCTCCTCATGGCCAGGAGCAGCGGCTCCACCGCGCTCCCGGTACGGGCCACGAGCTCGCTGGTCGCGGCGCATGCCGCCAGTGCCAGCCCGTGTGCGCGCCAGCGGAAATCCCGCATCAGGAGGAAGTAGAGCACGCCGATCGTTATGCCGATGATGCTGAAAAAGAACCAGAAGATGGAACAGGCCCCAAAGGCGTACGCAGCCACGCGCAGGACACGCAGAATCCGCACGGATTGCGAACCGGAAGGCAGCACGCTCAACACGCCGCGACAGCTCTCAGAGCGCCTCGTCCAGGGCTTCCGAGACCTTCTGTTTCATTTCGCGCTCGACCTTCTCTAGAAGCCGATCGGTTTCGCCCGCCTTGGCTTCGCAGGCTCGGCGAATCCGCGCATATAGCCCTTCCATCTCCGATTCCTTGAGGAATGCCGCCGCCACACCCGCCTGGCGCGGATCGGTGACTCCCCTCCCGAGCGCTTCCCGCCGGTCCTGCAGGAAGAAATCGACCCGGTTCGGGCCTGTTTCCGCCCATCCGGAAACCTCGCCGCGGTAGATGGGGGCTGTGCCCTGAAGCTCCTGAACCAACAGTATTTCGAACAGGAAGGCTATGCCGCTGTCACGGTAGGAGACCGTGTAGTTGCCGTTTCCGTGGTCCTGAACGTACAGCTCGCCATGGTTGAGCACCCCGGGGATGCTCCCCGAACCCGCCAGCACGTTGACCATCACCGCGCCACCCAGCAGGCGCTCCAGCTTGGTCCGCACTCTGTACAGGATGTCGAGATTGTTGGCATTGTGCTGCGCATGCGCATCCGTGAAATTGCGGATCTTCAGGGTGAGCAACTCCCGATCGATTGCACCAAGGCGGCCTCTGCCCTTGACGCCGGCGGACGACCCTCCCCCGGTCACTTCAACCAGAAAGCTCCTGATGGCATTCAGGTAGTCCAGCTTGTCCTTCTCGAGGGCCTGAGCTTCGAACACTCGCCCCGACAGCAGTGCGCTGTCGACCTCAGCTTCCCCGAGCTGCATCGGTCCGAGCTGCGCCTTTGCAGGCAGGAGCTTCGATGCGATCCGGCGCAGCCGCTTCGACTTGGCCTCGACCTCCCTCACGAACGCCCTGATTCGGGCTTCCGTCTCGTCGATATTGAGCCTATTGATTCTCGCGAAGCGCAGGTCGCTGAAGAACCGGTTGACCGACAAGGCCAACTCTACGATCGACCCTTTTAGGTCGGCCTTGGCATCCTCCTTCACGCCGTGGCTCTCGACCACGGTCAGGTAGAGATGCTTGATCTGGGCGATGCTCCGATGCGTATCGAGAAGGGTACGGACGAGATCGGCGCTAAACGCAGGCGCCTGTCTGGCCATGGCAGGTACTCCAGCAAAGCTCGAAGGACGCTTGGTCTCTCCTTCCATTCTACCACAAGACGCAACAGTCACAACCTGTGGGAGTTGCACACTGGGCTGCCCTCCCGCGTGCAGTCCATCGGCGCCGTTCGCGGCACGTGGCGACGCCCGCACTCCGCGCCGAGGCAGCGCCCGGTCCCGCCTCGGCCCACCGTGGCGAGATAGCGCCGGCAACTCAGCCGCCGATTCTGCCCGCGGCTCGCCTTTTCCTGACCAATTTAGTAGATTATACCCTGAAGATTTCAGCGAAGGAGGGTCAATTCATGGAAGGAATCATCGGTTCATCCCCATACCTGGTGGAGATTCTGACCCCCAAGCAGAGCGAAGAGGATTTCGAGGCCTCCCTGCCGGTGTTCCGCGAGCGCTACAACCGGATCGTGCACGAAGGCCACATCGTATCGGTCCCGGACAACCCGCTGGGAAACCTGCATTTCACGGCCCTGGAGGTCATTCAGTACGACGAGCTGGAGATCAAGCCCCGGCAGTTCCTTCTGCATCTCAATACCTTCCACAGGAAGGTGGACCTGGACGGCATGCTCGAGCAGGCAGACGAGATGGGCGTCCAGAGCATCCTGTGCATCAGCGGCGACGGAGGTCCCCGCCTGCCCAAGCTGGAGCCGGAAGACCTCAACATGCAGGCAAAGTCCGTGACCTCAGTGGAGCTCCTGCGCTACATCGAGTCCGCCTATCCCGGGCGGTTCAACCTCGGGGTGGCCTTCAACCAATACGAGCCTCTGGACCACGAGCTCAAGAAGCTCGACAGCAAGCTCGAGGCCGGGGCCCGGTTCGTGGCGACCCAACCCGTTCTCGGAGAGAACGCAAGTATCCGGGAGCTGCTGCGTCGAGACCTCCCGGTCTACCTCGGCGCCTGGATGTCCCGCAACGTTCGCCTCCTGGAGGACTGCGTGGGGTACCCGGTAGATGACCTGGTCGCGGACTACGACCCCGCGGAGAACCTGAGGCGCCTGCAGGAGGACTACAGGGTCGCCGGCTACTACCTGTCCCTCTTGAGCTTCAAGGGGTCATGGGAGAGCATTCTCCCGCAGGCGGGGCTGGTCGGCGGGAGGTAAACATGGGCGCGCTGGGCGATCGATCTCAGGCACTGCGTCCGCCCGAGACGAGCATGAGGTCCCCGGTGATGAAGCTGGCTTCGTCGGACAGGAGAAAAGCGACGGCGTTGGCGATTTCCTCCGGCGTGCCCAAGCGGCCCAGGGGAACAATGCTCCATCGTTCCGCGCGCTGCTGCTCCTCCTGGAATACGTCTCGCATCAGCTGGGTGTCGACGTAACCGGGTGCAACGCAGTTCACCCGCACGTTGAACTTGGCCAGACTCTTCGCGGCGTGTTTGCTCAGGGCGATGATCGCCCCCTTGGTCGCCCCGTAGGACGGGCCCATGGTGCCGCCCGTGATGCCCGCGGTGGAGCTGATGTTCACGATCGAACCGAAACCCTGCTCCTTCATGATCTGAGCGGCGTACTTCAGGCACAGAAAGGTCGAATACAGGTTGACGTGGAAGGTGGTCAAGAACTGCTCTTCCGGCTCGTCCCAGATGTTGCCGCGGCGGCAGATCCCGGCGTTGTTCACCAGACAGTCGAGCTGTCCCCACTTGCGGGAAGCGGCTTCCACGGTCTCGCGGGCCCCCGCCGGGGCGCTGATATCGACGACCACGACCTGAGCTTCGCAGCCGCGGGCGCACACAGCCTCGGCGGTCTGCTCGGCTCGACTCCGATCGATATCGTTGATCACGATGCCTCTACAGCCCTCCGAGGCGAGCTTCAGGGCCGTGCTCCTGCCAATGCCCGCTCCTGAACCGGTGACCACCGCGACCTTGCCACTGAACCTTTGATGGCGCTCCATCGTGTTCTCTCCTTGAATCGTTCCGTGCACCGAATCCGAATACCGTGTGAATCCATTATAGCAGATGTGACGAACCCGTCAATTACGTGACAGGAATTGCGATTTTTTCCTTGACAGCGCCCCATTAGTCTGTTAAATGTTATCAATGTAACACCAATCAAAGGAGGTGCGAAGCGACGAGCGACAACCAAAGGCGTGTGCGCACTCGAAAAACAAAGAAAACGGAGGAAAAGATGAAGAGACTGACAGTCGCGTTGGTTCTCGTGATGTTCCTTGCCTCTCTTTCCGCCTTCGCGGGCGGAAGCAGCGAGGCCGAAGAGGGGCAGCTCGAGATCGTGATGGTGGCCAAGCACGAGGGCATCTCCTGGTTCGACGATATGCGGACCGGGGTTGAGGAGTTCGGAGAGGACTACGGCGTCAACGCCTACCAGATCGCTCCCGAAGGCGGCGACCCGGCCAAGCAGGTGCAGATGGTCGAAGACCTGATTGCCAAGGGCGTCGATGCCATCTGCGTTGTCCCGAACGATCCCCTGTCGATGGTCCCGGTGCTCAGGAAGGCCAGAGAGGCGGGAATCATCACGGTCAGCCACGAAGCCCAGCAGCTGGAGGACGTGGTCGACTACGACATGGAAGCCTTCGTGAACGAGGACTTCGGCCGCCTGATGTTCAGCGCTCTGGCCGAAGCCATGAACTACGAAGGAAAGTACACCGGCATGGTGGGCGCGCTGACCATGGAAACCCACATGCAGTGGTGGAACGCGGGTGTCGAGCTCCAGAAGCAGAAATGGCCCAAGATGCAGCTCGTGACCGACGGCCCCTTGGAGGACAAGAACGACGAGAAGCTGGCCTACGACAAGGTCATCGAGATCCTCAAGACCTACCCCGATCTCAAGGGAATCTACGGCTGCACGGTGGCCACCTGCGCCATGGGCGCCCTGGCCCTCGAAGAACGGGAAAAGAAGGACGTCAAAGTGGCCGGCCTGGGCCTGCCTTCGGTCAACGGGCCGTACCTCAAGTCCGGCTACCTGTACCGAGCCCACTGCTGGCGCCCCGCCGATGCAGGGTACGTGACCTGCCTGATCGCCTACAAGCTGCTCAACGGGGAGGAGATCAAGACCGGCGTCAATCTGGTGAAGCCGGGCTACGAGAGCTGCAACGTCAAGGGAAAGATCGTATTCGGCAACGCGCCGCTGGTGCTCGATGCCGACAACGTCGACGACTACCCCTTCTAGACAGCTGAACATCCTGTAGGGTATCATTTTGCGCCAGGTTGACGCCGCAGGCACCGTGTTGGTCCTTCCCCGTCAACCTGGCCTTCTCTGAACGACGACAGTGCATCTCTCAGCGTGAGGCGGGTCGCTGCAATGCAAGAAAATATCCTGGTCGTGGACCGTGTGAGCAAGTCGTATGTCGGTGTGCAGGCCCTCAGGGACGTCAGCCTTACCGTGGCCAAGGGAAGCGTGCACTGCCTTGTCGGGGAGAACGGCTCCGGAAAGTCGACCCTGATCAAGGCGATCGCCGGCGTCATTCCCATCGACAGCGGTCAGATCATCATCAACGGGAACTTCTACACTCATCTGCGCGCCATCGATTCGATTCGAGAAGGGATCCAGGTCATCTACCAGGACCTCTCGCTCTTTCCAAACCTGACGATTGCAGAGAACATCTCGCTCAACCAAATGGTTGAGGAGCGCCGCAGGATCATCAGCTGGAGGGAGATGGAGGGAATCGCGCGCTCGGAGCTCGAACGGATCGGGATCCGTTTGGACGTGGATCAGCTCGTGGAGGATCTGTCGATGGCCAACCGCCAGCTGGTGGCGATCGTCCGGGCACTCACCCAGGACGCGCGGTTGATCATCATGGACGAGCCGACCACGGCCTTGACCAAGGGCGAGATCGATTCGCTGTTCTCCTTGATCCTCGACCTGAAGAACCACGGCATCTCCACCCTGTTCGTCAGTCACAAGCTCAGCGAGGTGCTGGAGATCTCCGAGCGGGTGGCAGTGCTGCGCGACGGCCTGATGGTCGGCGACTTCGATTCCCAGGAGCTGGACAGCGACAAGCTCGCGTTCCACATGACCGGCAAAGAGATCGTCCATTCCACCTTCCACTTCGCCGAATCTCAGCGCGCCGACACGCCCGTCCTGGAGCTCCGCGGGCTGAGCAAGGGACGCCACTACCAAGACATCGGCTTCTCGCTGTATCCCGGCGAGATCCTTGGGATCACGGGCCTGCTCGGATCGGGCAGAACCGAGCTGGCCTTGTCGCTCTTCGGTCTCAACAAGCCTGACCGGGGCCAAGTCCTGATAAACGGCAAGCCGCGGCGCATTGGCTCCCCCCGTGAGGCGATCAGGGCGGGGATCAGCTATTTGCCCGAGGACAGACACACCCAGGGTCTGTTCCTGAAGCAGGCCATCGGAACGAATCTGATCGTCACGGTCCTGAAGGCTCTGGTGAACCGGCTGCGGATGATCAGCCAGAAAAAGAAGACCGAAACCATCCAGCGATACGCCCGGGAACTGAGGATCAAGGCGCCCTCCCTGGAGGCGCCGGTCGAAAGCCTGTCGGGCGGGAACCAGCAGCGGGTGGTACTGGCCAAGTGGTTGGCCACGAGCCCCAAGATCCTCCTTCTCGACGGACCCACCGTCGGGATCGACATCGCCTCCAAGAGCGAGATCCACCAGATGATCAAGGACCTCGCGCACCGGGGCATGGGGATCATCATGATTTCCGATGAGATCAGCGAAGTCTTCCACAACTGCAACAGGATCATGGTCATGAAGGGTGGCCGAATCACGGAGCAGGTCGATCCGCAACGAACCACAGAGGAAGAGCTGGTCAAGCTGGTCGAGAAGAAGAGCAGCGCAGCAACGCGATAGGGAAGCGAGGACATCGATGCTGGCGAGACTGTTTCGAAAACACGAGACGTACCTGTTCTTGATCATCATTGCCTACTCGATCGTGGTGTCGTCGGTGAACCGATCGTTTCTGACCTTCGAGAACCTGTTCGATGTCATCAGAAGCGGCGCAGGCATGGGCATCCTGGCTATGGGCGTGCTGGTGGCCCTGCTCTCGGGCGGCATCGACGTGTCCTTCACCGCGGTGGCGATCTCCGGTGGGTACATCGCCGTCCGGGTGATCATGCAAACGGGGGCGGACAACCTGTTCATCGCCTTCCTGATCTCCTGTTCCGTGGGCGTGGGCTTGGGGCTGATCAACGGCCTGATCATCTCGTACTTCAAGCTGCCCACCCTGATCGCCACGCTGGGCACCCTCAACGTGTTTCACGGAGCTCTGACGACCTTCGTAGGGACGGAGTCAGTGAACGCGCGCCAGATGCCTTCGTGTTTCATAGAGTTCGGCTCTGCCAAGATCATCAAGCTGGTGAGCGGCCAGGGCAGCACCTACGGGCTGTCCGTGTTCGTGATTCCGTTGGTCGCGGTGATCGTCGTGACCTGGCTCATGCTGCGCTTCACGATGCTCGGCCGGAGCATATACGCCTTGGGCAGCAGCCCTGAGTCCGCCAAGCGGGCCGGCCTGAACGTCAGGGCAATTCAGCTGTTCGTCTACTCCTACGTAGGGTTTCTCGCAGGGGTGATGGGAGTCGTATTCGTCTCCGAAGTCCGCTGGGTCAATCCGGTGACCCTGGTCGGGACAGAGCTCACCGTAATCGCCGCGGTGGTGATCGGAGGGACGAAGCTTACGGGGGGCTCCGGCACGATTCTCGGGACCCTCCTGGGAGTGGCCATAGTCACTATTCTGTACAACACGCTCGTGCTCCTCGGGCTGTCGGCGGCGTGGAACAATTTCTTCGTCGGCATCATCATCCTCGTCAGCATCAGTGTCACCTCGTACAGAAACAAACTGAAGAACAGACGAAGCCTGAGCTTCAAGACCTAATCACTGTCGAAGGCTTGGGAGGGCGCTTTGTCAGCACGAAAGATCTTCGCGAACGTCGACACGAAGCTATGGACTCTGGCGATCATCATGGTCGGGGTCATCGTGGTGCTCACCCTCGTGCTTCCGGGGGATTTCCTCACTCTTCGGAACTTCCAGTCCATGGCCTACCAGTTCCCCGAGTTCGGATTGCTCGCACTGGCCATGACCATCGCCATGATCACCGGCGGCATCGATTTGTCGGTGATCGCCACCGCCAACCTGACGGGAATCGTCGCCGCTCTGGTTATGACGAGCCTGAAGACGGCGCAGGGCGGTGGCGGCGCCCCGGATTCACTCTTGATCGTGCTTGCCGCGGTCGGCCTGGCACTGGCACTGGCCGCCCTTTGCGGGCTGGTCAACGGGGCTCTCATTGCACTGGTGGGCGTTCCCCCGATCCTGGCAACCCTGGGGACCATGATCTTCTACTCCGGAGTCGGGATGGCCGTGACGAAGGGCATCGGGGTGGTCGGATTCCCGGAGAGCTTCCTGACCATCGGTGCGGGTAAGCTGTGGTTGTTTCCCATACCGCTTCTGATATTCGTCGCCGCCGCTGTTGTGGTATCGGTCCTGCTGAACCGAAGCACCTTCGGCCTCAAGCTGTATCTGGTAGGGGCAAATCCCACCGCCGCGCTCTTTTCCGGAATCAACAACAACCTCGTGATCATCAAGACCTATGTCATCACCGGCATTCTGGCGGGAGTCTCCTCTATGATCATGATTTCTCGCTTCAATTCGGCAAAGGTAGGCTACGGAGACACCTATCTCCTGCAGGCCATACTCGTGGCAGTTCTCGGCGGAATCGACCCCTACGGCGGCTCGGGCAAGGTGACCGGCGTAGTCATGGGGATCGTGATCCTCCAGGTCTTGCAGAATGCGTTCACCCTGTTCGGCTTCACGCCGTACGCCAAGGGCTTTATCTGGGGGTTGATGCTGATCCTGGTGATGATCATCAACTTCGTGACTTCCCGTCACCAGGAACGGTCGAAGATCATGAGACTCACGGAAAGGTAGGCAAATGTATGGACGTGCACGAGAGCGCGATGCAAGTCCTCGAGGAGATACGGCAGGTGTTTTCGCGAATCGACACGGACCAGCTCCACCGCGTCGTGAAGCGCCTCGAGCGTGCGAACCGAGTGTTTCTGATCGGCGTGGGACGTGAGGGCCTGTCCACGCGTGCTTTCGCCATGCGCCTGATGCACCTCGGCAAGGAAACGCACTGGGTCTGGGACGATACTACTCCTTCGATGGGCAGCGAGGACCTGCTGGTGGCTACCAGCGGCAGCGGCGAGATCGGCCATATCCACTACGCCGTCGAACAGGCAAAGAAAGCAGGGACGACCGTGGTAGTCGTGACCGGGACACCGGACAGGAAGACCCCCTCTCTCGCCGACGAGGTGCTTTGGATCCCTGCGTGTGTCTTTCACGGGAAGGACAACGTCGTGCCCTCCATCCAGCCGATGGGGAACCTCTTCGAGCAGTCGCTGTTGATCTGTTTCGATCTACTGATCATGAAAATGATGAGCGAGCTCGGTTCGGACCCGGCCGAGATGGAACATCGCCATCGCAACGTCGAGTAGCACGAAAGGACAAGCGATGACGCGATTCGCAGCAGGCATCGACGCAGGGACAACCGGAACCACCGTCATGATCATAGACCTCCATGGTCGGGTGGTCGGAACCGCCTATCGTGAGTACCCATGCTCGTACCCGCGTGTCGACTGGGTCGAACAGGACATGGACCTGATCTGGCGCAGGATCTGCGAAGCCTCCCAGGAGGTTCTAGCCAAAACCGGTGTCGATCCGGCGGATATCGGCTCTCTCGGATTCTCGAGCCAGCGGGGAACCTTCGTCGCCATCGACCGCGACTGGCGCTGCCTGCACGATTCGATCGTCTGGTCCGACAGGCGAGCCGCTGAGGAGACCCAGTGGCTCAAAGACAATTACGGCAACGACCGCTACTACCGTCTCAGCGGCCTGCCTCTGGCGAGCAACTGGTCGTACCCAAAGTTCAAGTGGGTGCGGGATCGACGTCCGGAGCTGTACGACAAAGCATGGAAGTTCGTGAACGGGCAGGAATGGTTCCTGCACCACCTGGGCTCCGAGGAGCTGTTCACCGACCCGGCCTCCATCACGTTGAACGGCATGATGGACGTATCGCGACTGGACTGGTCTCCGGAGCTGCTCGAGCTCATCCGATTCGACCCCGACAAGCTGCCGCCGGTTCGCCAGCCCATGAGGCAGGTCGGCGTCGTTTCCAAGGAAGCAGCGGCGCAGACCGGCTTCGCCGCCGGCATGCCGATTTGCGTCGGCGGCGGCGACCACCAGTGCGCGGCGATCGGCGCCGGGGTCATCCGCGAAGGTGTCTCCGAGATCACCATCGGAACGGGATCCGTGATGGTGGCGCACGCAGACTGCTACCAGTGCCCCGAAGATCACTCGGTGTTGTTCGGCGGGCATGCCATCCCGGGCAAGTGGGACATGGAGGGCATCGCCCTGTCCACCGGAGTCTGTCTGCGCTGGTGGCGGGACGTATACGGGCAGATCGAGCAGGCGGACGCAGGCCGGCTGGGCCTCGACGCGTACGATCTGATCGGTCTCGAGGCTTCCAAGGCACCGGCTGGATGCAAGGGGTACATCTTTTTCCCGTTCTTTGCCGGACAGTCCGCCCCCTATTACCATGACGACGCCCGCGGCGGCTCCATCGGGCTCTCGCATTTCCATGATAGGGGCATGATGGCCAGGGGTATCATGGAAGGGGTGGCCTATGAGCTGCGCCTGATCGTGGGCGCCATGGAGCAAGTGCTTGGGCGGCCCTTCGATACGATTCGCCTGTCCGGCGGAGGGGCCAAGAGTGAGCTGTGGTGCCAGATACAAGCCGACGTGTACGGGCGCTCAGTGGAGCAGCTGGAGGTGTCGGAATGCACGACCCTCGGGGCGGCGATCCTTGGCGCGGTTGGAGCGGGGACATTCGGCGACATGTCCGAGGCGGTCGGGCAGCTGGTTCATCCCAAGACATCCATAGAACCCACACCCGGAAACCGCGACATGTATGATGATCTGTTTGGATGCTTCCGAGACACCTTCCTTGCGCTGCGGGACGCCCACGTGTACGAGAGCCTGACCAAGATCACGGCCAAGTACTGGGGATAGGAGCCACGACATGACACGCGAGGAGCTGATGACGGCGCTGTTCGATTCGGGGTTCTCGTTCGAGCGCGACTGCCACGGATGCGCACAAGCCACCGTCAAGGCGTTGACGGATTACTTCCCCATCGACGAATTGGTATTCAAAGTGGCCAGCCCTTGTTCTGGAGGGATCGTCAACGGGGGCACTGGACCTTGCGGTGGATTTCTCGGGGGAGCCCTGGTCATCGGGTACTTCTTTGGCAGAGACCTTCGCAATCAGAACAAGAGCGGGCGGACATTCGCGGATCGACGACTCGTTGCGTCGCTGCGCGAGCGGTACCGAACCCATTACGGCAGCGAGATCTGCAGAGAGGTCCAGCGGGCCGTGTTCGGGCATCCCTTCGACCTCTACGAGCAGGAAGACATCGAGCGCTTCGAGCGGGAAGGGGGCCACACGACGGTGTGTCCCAAGGTGGTCGGGACCGCGGTGCGGTGGGTAGCGGAACTTCTGCTGGAGGAGGGTATCGATCCGCGGAACGAATTCAGGCTTACGTAGAAACCGACATCCATAGATTGTGAGGACCGGGAATATGCAAGACAACAACAGAAGATTCGAAGGCAAAGTTGCCATTGTAACGGGGGCGGCCGAAGGCATGGGCCGCCAAGTGTCGTTGGATCTCGCGTCCGAGGGGGCCGCCGTGGTGGTTACGGATATCCAGGAAGAGGCTCTCAAGGAGCTCGAACAGGAGATCCTGAAAGCGCAAGGCCGCTGCGCGGCGGTGGTTTGCGACGTGTCCTCGCCGCGGCAGGTGGCGCAACTCGTACAGCAGGCCGTGGACACCTTCGGGAGAATCGACGTTCTCGTAAACAACGCCGGGGTACTGATCACGGGATCCATCGAGGAGACGACCGACGACATCATCGACAAGACTCTGGACATCAACGTCAAGGGCGTGCTGTACGCGATCCGATCGACAGTGCCGATCATGAAGAAACAACGCTACGGAAGGATCGTCAACGTTGCATCGATCACGGGCAAGAACGGCGACAACACAACCGTGTTCGCATATGGAGCTTCGAAAGGCGCGGTCATTTCGCTGACGCGTTCGACCGCCCGGGAGCTGGGCCCCTACGGGATCACAGCCAACGCGATCGCGCCGCACGCGGTCATGACGCGCATGATGAGCTACTGGGACGAGGAAAAGAAACGCAACACGGCCGAGAAGATCCCCGTGAAGAGACTCGGCACCGTCCAGGACATGTCCTACCTGATTCGGTTCCTCGCCTCCGACCAGGCTTCGTTCATCACCGGAGAGACGGTGAACATCAACGGCGGGTATTACATGGACTGAGGCCGCCAACGTCATGAGGAGGGCGACGTCGCGTTCGCACCTGCAAGGAGCCGTTGGGACCGCTGCGGAGTAGTAGCGTGCATCAGAAGATCGAGCGCTTGAACAAGGTCATTCAGATCCTCAGGGCCTCGAATATCGTGCGCATCCGGGAGCTCGCCAGGATCCTCAAGGTCTCAGAGATGACGATCCGGCGCGACCTGGACCTACTCTACGGCGAAGGGATCATTAACCTGATCCCCGGCGGCGCAATTCTCAAGAAGGACGGCCACCCCGAGGCCGAAAAGACGTACTATCTCGACGACGAAAAGGGCATCAGGATCGAGGAAAAGAACAGGATCGGAAAAAAGGCGGCCTCCCTCATCGATCACGGGGACATCGTCATCATTGACAGCGGTTCCACCACCGAAAGGATGGTAGGCTACATGCCGCAGGAGATGGAGATCACCGTTCTATGCTATTCCCTCAACATCCTCCTGCAACTCTACAGGCGAAAGCTCCCGCGGCTGATATTCGCCGGGGGCTACTTCCACGAAGACACGGCCATGTTCGAGTCCCCGGAGGGGGTCCAGCTGATTCACAAGAATCGGGCCAACAAGGCGTTCATAGCCGCGGGCGGAGTGAGCGACAAGCTTGGAGTGACCACGCCCTTTCACTTCGAGGTCCCCACCAAGAGAGCAGCGATCGACACCAGCCATACCCGCGTCTTGATGGTCGATTCCTCGAAGTTCGGCAAGATCGAGGCAGCTTATTTCGCGGAGCTAACCGAATTCGACGTCATCATCACCGACAGGGGGATCGACAAGACCTACCTCGAGTTGATCCAGGAATCCGAAATCGAGATTCTCCTGGTCTGAAACACCTCGACCTGCGCTGTCCCGAGCACGTGCGGCGCTCTCACGACAAGCCCAGCAGTCTTCCCCCCTGATACACCAGGAGGGTAATCAGGACGGTCATGCCCAGCGGCACGACCAGGCTCATCAGCGTCCACTTGAGGCTGCGGGTCTCCTTCCACACGGCCCACACGGTGACCAGACAGGGCAGGTAGAGCATGAAGAAGGTGATGAACGAAAAGGCCACCAGCGGCGACCAGCTTGCCGCCAGGTAGTCCAGGATAGCCTGTGAATCCTGCAGGGTGGTCTGCAGGCCATAGGTCATGGCCAACGAGGAGACGACGATCTCCTTGGCCGGCAGGGTGAACAACAGCGAGGTGAGCATTTCCCCCGACAGGCCGACCGGGCGCCCCAGGGGGGCCAGAGCTCCCACCAGGTGGCCGATCGCCGTCTGCTCGAAGGGTGCTCCCGGGGGAAGATTGCCCAACAGCCAGATCACGAAGGTCGCGGGGGCGGCGATCAGCACGGCGCGGGCCATGGTGTGCCCGACCTGGTGGACCAGGGTCCGCCAGATCACCCGACCCCATTGGGGAGTACGGTAGGGAGGAAGCTCCATCACGAAGCCACCCGGCTCCCGGCGAAAGAACACGCGGTTCAGGATCCAAGTCGCCACCAGCATCGCCCCCACGCTGAGCGCCAGATACAGCAGGGTGACCGACAGCGCCTTGCGGCCGAAGAACAGGATGATCAGCGCCAGCCCGGCCCCGAAGCGCCCGTTGCACAGGATCAGGGGGCTGGTGACGATGGCCACGATGCGGTCCTTGGGGTTCTCGATGATCCGGGAGGTCAGGACCCCGGTCACGTTGCATCCGAAACACATCATCGCCACCATCGTGTGCTTGCCCTGGGAGCCCACGACGCGCATCAGGCGGTCGAGGTTGAAGGCGATGCGGGGTATGAAGCCCAGGTCCTCCAGCAGGTTGAAGGCGGTGAAAAAGATGATCATCGGCGGGAGCATCACGGCGACCACCGTGCCGGTACCGACGATCAGCCCGTCCACCAGGGAACCTACGATCCACGGCGGCGCATCCAGCCCAAGCAGGAGGCCCCGCGCCTGGCGGGCCAGCCAGCCGAAGGCCCTGGCGAGCATTTCCGAAGGGACGTTCGCCCCCTGGATCGTGACCCACAGCACCACGGCGACCATAGCCAGCATGATCGGCCATGACCAGAGCCTGTGGGTCAGGACGGTGTCGACCTTCTCGGTCACGGTGTCTGCGGCCGGACGCAGGCGCCGGAGCGAACCGCGCACCACTTCGTCCGCGAGCTCGTAGCGGCGGCGGACGATCTCGATGCGCGCGTCCGGCCGCGTGGACTCCCTGAGACGGGCGGCCCTGCGCAGCACGCCCCCGAGAGCCTCCGGAGCGGGTTGGACCGAAGAGCCTGCCTGGGCACAACACTCCGCGAGCCTGCCCGCCTTGAAAGCCTCGACCACCTCCGGGTCGTCTTCGAGCAGCCGCAAGGCGAGCCAGCGCCTGCGATTGTCGATTCCAAGGCCCGTGAGGTCCTGCTCGAGACTGTCTACGAATCCCTCCACCGTCGGACCGTAGTCCACCCGCGCGGGGCGGGTCGGCCGTGTGTCTGCGGCCGCCGCCAGGACCGCCTGTTTCAGCTCGAGGAGACCCTTGCCTTCCGTGGCTACCGTGGGGACCACCGGCACCCCCAGCGCCGACTGCAGAGCGTTCACGTCGATCTCCCAACCCTGCTTCAGCACCTCGTCCATCAGGTTGAGGGCCACCACCACCTTGTCGGTGAGCTCGAGAAGCTGCAGCGTCAGATTCAGGTTGCGCTCGAGGCAGGTGGCATCGATGACGTTGACCGTGATGTCCGGTTCTCCGGAGATGATGTGGTCCCGGGCCACGACCTCCTCGAGGGACTGAGCGGCGAGGCTGTAGGTGCCGGGCAGGTCCACGACGTGGATCTCCCGGCCTCCGTGCGAGAAGACCCCCTCGGCCCGCTGAATCGTCTTGCCGGGCCAGTTGCCTACGTGCTGGTGGCCGCCGGTGAGAGCGTTGAAGATGGCACTCTTGCCCACGTTGGGATTGCCGGCCATGGCGACGAGCAGCCGCCCGGCGGCCATCTCAGAGCTCCTCGACGAGCACGGTATCCGCGTCCTCGCGGCGCATCGACACGGCCGTGCCTTTGACCCGGTACTCAACGGGGTCTCCCAGCGGAGCGCGACGGAGCACCGAGACCGCGGCGCCGGGCACGAACCCCATGTCCAACATGCGCCGCTGATGCTTTCCGCTGCCTTGGACTTCCACCACCCGAACCCGACTGTGGACCGGCAGCTCTCCCAGGGGCACCGGCAGGGCAGGGGCCGGGAACACCGAAACGTGGCGCGCGGCGGCGGCGGCGACCGCCACCGGGAGGTCATCCAGCCGCAACCGGATCAATTCGGGGCCGCCCTCCAGCACCTCGACGTCCACCCCCGGCCTGAGCCCCATCACCGTGAGCTGCGCGAGAAGAGCGGGAGAGTTGTCGTCCAGGCTGATGATGCGCAGCCGCCGTCCCTGGGCTGCTTCCTCCAGCAGGCTGCGGCCGACCGAGGAGGGGACCTGTCCCTGGGGCGGCGGAATCAGGTGGCCGTGGGGATCCCAGGCGGGATGCCCCAACTCGACGTCCATCTGCTCCACCTGCTCCGGCGTGCTGGCGTGCTCGCGGTTGTCCGCTTCGGCATGGGCCTCGTGGAGCGCCAGCTGCTCACGCTCCACCAGGTAGCGTTCCCACAGACGGTGGGCCCGGATCAGCTCCCCCGCGCGCTCCCTGCCCTTGTCGGTCAGCTGCATCAGACCTCGAGGGTCCCTCCGCACCCAGCCGAAAGACAGCAAGGATTCCGTGAGCTGCCCGCCCAGCACCTCCGGAACACCGAGAGAGCGTGCCAGCTCTTCACCAGTCCAGCCGCCCTGCGCATCCTGGAGCCGATAGGCAGCCTTCAAGGCGTCCTCGGTTTCCACGGCACCGTGCGGGAAGCCCTCGCGGCGGCGCCCGGTCCGTCCGCGGATCGAAATCCGTCCGCGGATCAAATTCCGCACCCACAACGCTGCCAGGACGATCGAAATCCCCAGCAGAATCCAACCGAGACGATCCGACATCCGAAAGCCTCCCTTGCCCGGGAGGAACCCGCGCGAACCCTCTATGCCCCGACCGCTTCCAGCAGCTCCGCCAGGCTCCCGCGATTGTCCCGGTAGGCCGGCTCCTCGAGGACCGGACAACTGGACAGCTTGGCCCTGCCTTCCCGTAGCGCCGCGGCAAAGGCCATGCACGTGGCGAACCCGCACTTGCCGCAGTTCGTGCGGGGCAGAAGCCGGTACGTCTGGGCCAGGTTTGGAGGGTTGCGCCTGGCATGGTCCGGCTGGATGGCGTCCCGCTCACGCCAGGTGTCGTTGACCAGGGCCACCGCCTTGTCCACCAGCCGCCGCGCCTCCTCGCGGTCCCGGGCCGGCGCCGCCTTGATCTCCCGCGGGCGGAAGGCGAAGCTCTGCCCTTGGTTCTTCCAGATCAGGACCTTGGCAGCGCGGTCGTAGTCGGCTTTCTCGAGGCGCGCGTTCAGGTAGGGAAACACCGGCTCGATATCGACGGCCAGCGGGACCCTGGCGCTCCAGGTGTCCGCCCCGGGAATGCAGGGGGGCGGAAAGAGCTCGAACTCGTACTGGTCGATCAGAGGCTGCGAAGTCCCATCGCCTGATGTGCCCTGCGTGTGCTTGGTACCGGACATGAACCTGACTCCTCTTACAGACAATGATACTACGATTCGCGCCCGCCGGCACCCCCGACCACGGCGCCCAGGGGCTTCAGTCGCCGTCCATGGGCAGCACGACCGGATGATCCTGATGCCAGCGGATCGACACGGGCACCCCGTAGACCTCCTGGACGATGCTCGCGGTGATTCCCCGCCCGTCCACCGCCGCCCGGATGGCCCCGTCCTTGAGGAACAGGAAGTTGTCGGCGTAGCGGAAGGCGGTGTTCAAGTCGTGCATACTCATTACGGCGCACATGCGGTGGCCCCGGACGATCTTGCGCAGCAGCCGCAGGATGGACAGCTGGTTCTTGAGGTCCAGGGAGCTCGTCGGTTCGTCCAGGAGCATGACCGTCGGTTCCTGCACCAGGGCACGGGCGATGCGCACCTTCTGGTATTCCCCGCCGCTCATCTGGTCGACGTGCCGCAGGGCAAGCTGCTCCAACCCCAGCCGATGGAGCGCCGCCTGCACCAGCTCCAGATCATGATGGGAAGCGTTCCAGCCGATGTGGGGCTTCCGCCCGAGGAGCACCGCGTCGAAGGCGGTGACCCGTCCGGGCTCGCCGCTCTGGGCCACGTACGCCACCTGCCTGGCCACCTCCCTTGCCGAGGCGCGGCCCAGCTCCTGCCCGTCGATCCGCACCGTGCCCGCCGCGGGCTTCAGGATCCGGGCCATGCACCGCAGCAGCGTGGTCTTGCCCGCCCCGTTGGGCCCCAGGATGGCGGTCAGTTGGTGGGTATGCACCTGGAAGGACACACCTTCCAGCACGGGGGCGCTGTTGTAGCGGAACGAGACCCCTTCCACCTCGAGGATCATCGCCTGTATCCCCTGACCAGGAGGTAGATGAACAACGGAGCCCCCATGAAAGCCGTCAGGATGGCCACGGGCAGGACCTGCGGGGCCAGCATGGTGCGGGCCACGGTGTCAGCGGCGAGCAGCAGGATCCCCCCGGCGATCAGGCTCCCGGGGATCAGAAAGCGGTGATCGTCGCCGATCACCCGCCGGACCATGTGAGGACAGATCAAGCCCACGAAGCCGATGACCCCCACGAAGGCAATGATCGTGGCCGTGACGAGCGAGGCCACGATCATGCCGAGCAGGCGGATGCGCTGCACCGGCACGCCCAATCCCTTGGCCGTCTCGTCACCTGCGTCCACCGCGTTGTAGTTCCAGCGGTTAAACAGAAAGTACAGGCCCGAGGCGGCCGTGATGATCGAAATGATCAGAAGCTCGCCCCAGCTCGCCCTGCCCACGTCCCCGAAGGTCCAGAACACCATGGCCGCCAGCTGCACGTCGTCGGCGAAATACTGGAGAAACATCGTGCCCGCAGTGAACAGGGACCCCAGGGCGACCCCGGCCAGGACCATGACCTCCGGCGAAGCCCGCCGGATCCTGGCGATCGCCAGAATCACCCCCGTGGCCGCCAGGCTGAACAGGAAGGCGGCGAGGGTGGTGATGTAGGGATGGGTGATCGACACCGCATCGGCGAGGGAGCTCTGCATGCCGCCGGTGCCCAGGATCATCACGGAGAAAGCGGCACCGAAGGCGGCGGCGTTGGAGATCCCCAGGGTGAACGGAGACCCCAGGGGGTTGCGCAGGATCGACTGCATGGCCACGCCCGACACCGCCAGCCCGGCCCCCGAGACCACGGCCGCGAGGGCCTGGGGCAACCGGATGTTGACCACGATGGTCTGCCACCGCCCCGCCCCGGCCGGCGTGAACAGGGCGCGGAGCACCTCCTTGAGCGGGATTCGCACCGCCCCCACCGAGATGGACAGCACGACGAGCACGGCAAGCAGGGCGAGTCCGGCCACATTGGCCGCTACCTTCCTGCCGATGTACCGGCTGTACTGGGCCGGGATGTGGCCGTGTTCAAGATGCACGGCAGGACCTTGTCATCAGCCTGGGATCTCCAGCGGGATGCGCTCGAACACCAGCCCTTGAAAGGCTTCGTTCAACTCCTGGAACACCGGCCCGCCCACCAGGAAGGTGTAGATCTCGTCGGCCTTGGCAGCCGGATCGACATCCGCGAACCTCTCGGGATACAGGACCTTGCCCACGAAGTAAGCGTCGGCCAGGATCGAGCCGAAGTTGACCGTGTACCAGTTGTAGGGAAGCACGCCGTAGACCTCTCCGCTCTTCACGGCCCTGAGCCCGCGGTAGGCCGGGTCGTTCCGGAGCTCATACATCGCGTTGGCCTGGGGGTCGGCCTGGATCGTGGATACGTCCACGAACAGAACCTCCGGGTCCCAGGCCACGATCTGCTCCTTGGCCATGTCCGCATGCTCCAGCTCTTTCGGGCTCTTTTCGGGGTCGTAGGCCACGTTGGCGGCGTTGACGAACAGGAACGGCGGGTACGCCGGCTCCGTGGACTGAAACCCGTGAGGGCCTCGACTCGCGATCCCGCCCACGTAGCAGGAGCGCTTTTCCCCCTCCGGGATGCCGGACGTCCTGGCCTGGAGGTCAGCGACCGCCCCGTCGATGTAGGCGATCACCTCCTCGGCCCGTTCACTCCTGCCGAGCACCTCGGCCATGGTGCGCAGGGCACGATGGAAATCCTCCTTGCGGCCGAACAGGTCGCCGTACTCCAGGGTCAACACCGGTATGCCGGTCTTGCGCTCGAGCTCCATGGGATCGGTTCCCATGGAGGGAAAGGTCTTGAAGATGAGCTCGGGGCGGGGATCCAGGGCCACGATCAGCTCCGGATTGTCGTGTCCCCGGAACTCTCCGAACAGGGGCAGCTCCTTGAACTGCGGGTTGGCCAGGGCATAGGGCCGGGCGTCGAACATGGGGCGGCGCCCCTCCATGTCGTCCACGGCCACCGCCAACCCTTGCGCCTGCAGATAGGTGAGCAGTCGAAGGCATCCCGGGCCCGAGCAGATCACCCGCTCCGGGCTCTGCGGCAGGCGGATCTCACGGCCCAGCGCGTCGACCACCACCAGCGCCTCCCGTTCCGCGATCTGGGCGGTGGGACTCTGAGCTTCCCCCGAACCCCCGGCATGGCAGTTCAGCGCCCCCAGAACCGCCAGAGCGATGATCAGAATGGACATACCTTTCACTCTCTGCTCCTCCCCGCATGCTTCGACGAATCGATGGGTGTTACGATTTCCCTGGACGTGCTACCCAGGAGTATCCCTGACAAATCCCCTGCTGTCAAGGCCCTCCCGCGTTGACAGCCCGGCGAGAGGTCTATAGGATGGCGCAATCTTATCAACAGGAGACAGACGCATGCACAAGAAAGTCCTGTGGCTAGCTGTCGCCCTGGTCCTGATGGCAGCAATCGGGGCGGGCGCGCAAACCAAGGTGGAACCGGCCAGGCCGGTGCCCTCGACCGCTACGACCGGCAAGTGGAACGCCATCACCGACGTCCCGGGCATCGAGGTCGGAAGCTACGACCGAAACTACACGGGCACCACCGTGGTCCTGATCCGCAAGGGAGCGGTCGGCGGCGTGGAGGTGCGCGGCTCGGCCCCCGGCACTCGGGAGACCGACCTGCTGCGCCCGACCAACATGGTGAACAAGGTCGACGCGGTCGTCCTCTCCGGCGGCAGCGCTTACGGCCTGGCCGCCGCGGACGGCGTCATGCTGTGGCTCGAGCAGCAGAAGATCGGCTGGCCGGTGGGAGGGGGAAACGTGGTTCCCATCGTTCCCTCCGCTATCCTGTTCGACCCGGGCCGTTTCGGCCGGGCCTTCACTGATCGGCCCACCGCCGAGTTCGGCCGCAGGGCGTGTCAGGCCGCCTCCTCCGGCCCGGTCAAGATGGGGAACGTAGGCGCCGGGGCCGGAGCGGTCTCCGGCGGACTCAAGGGCGGCCTGGGCACGGCCAGCGTGGACCTGGGCAACGGGGTCATCGTGGGGGCCATCGTGGCCATCAACTCCGGCGGCTCCACGGTCAACCCGGAGACGGGCGAGTTCTACGCCGCCTTCCTGGAAGTGGGCAACGAGTTCGGGAACCTGAAGCGCCCCTTCGCCCTGGGGGAGGGCGGCGCCGCGGTCGCCCTGGCCGAGCCGCCCATGGAGCCGGTCAAGAACACCACCATCGCGGTGGTGGCCACCAACGTCGAGCTGACCAAGGCGCAGGCACAGAAGATCGCCGAGATGGCCCACGACGGCCTCGCCCGTGCCATCCGACCCGTGCACACCATGTTCGACGGCGATAC
>JAFGFV010000179.1 GCA_016930895.1 Spirochaetales bacterium
ACCTGGCGCTGGTCAGCGTGACCACCCAGGTTGAAGGAACCCCCCTGCCCCCCCTCGAGGCGGCGCTGCGGGGGAGCTTCCAGGCAGTGGCCGCTTCCCTCTTCGATTCTTACAACGCACAGGGGCTCCGCGTGCACGGCTTCGAGGGTTTCGGACCGGAGCTGGACGGGTTCGCCGAGTTCATCCTGCAGACCCTGTCCGCCAAGGGCGCCCGGGCCCCCGGACGCTGGCATCGCTTCCCGGCCCGCGGAGGTTTGCTCGGCGGTCTGAAGATCGGACGCCCCTGAGCGCCGCGGCCCCGCGGACCGCCTGGTCCCACGGAACCTCTAGAAGAACATCGACTCGGCGAACTTCATCTGGAAATCCGGCCGTGCTGCCAGCTCGAGAAAACGGCTGCTGCGGAACACATTGCAGGCGCGCTCCCGGTATTCCGCCGAGACCAGCGCCAGGGAAGCTCCCCGCAGCGCGGCGTTGCCCACCACGTCGACCCGCTCGATCGGCACCTCCGGGATCAGGCCGATCCGGATCGTCGCTGCAATATCCACCCCGGACCCGAAGTTTCCGGCCAGGCGGATCTTGTCCAGCTGCGAGGCGTCCACGCCGGTCTCGGCCAGCAGCAGGTCGATTCCCGTTCTGATGGCCCCCTTGGCAAGCTGGAGCTCCCGGATGTCCTTCTGGCTGATGTAGACGTTCTGCTCCGGCTCGAGCATGAAGGCCAGGTGATTGTTGGTCCGGAACAACCGTTCCCGCAGCGCCGGGTCCTCCACCTCCTGCGGGTCGCTCAGGCGGCCAGTGCGATCGAGCACGCCGGCGTCCAGAAGCGCGGCGATCCCGGAGATCAGCCCGCTTCCGCAGATTCCCTTGGCGGGGCCGCCTCCGACGACCTGAAGGTCGACCCGGCCGCCTTCGAGGATGGACATCCCCGTGATCGCCCCTTTGAGGGCCCGCATTCCGCAGGAAATCTGGGCCCCCTCGAAGGCCGGCCCCGCGGCCGTCGAGGTAGTGACCAGCTCACCAGCCCGGGCCAGGACGATTTCCCCGTTGGTGCCGATGTCGATGGACAAGCTCGTTCCCTTGTCATGCTCCAAGTCCAACGCCAGGATCACCCCCACGGTGTCAGCGCCGACGAACGCGCTGATCAGCGGCAGGGTCTCGACGAAGCCGCAGCATTGGAAGGTCCAGCCGAAATCCGCGGGCGGCCGCCTCACCATCCCGGACACGAGGGGAATGTACGGCGCCAGGGTCAGCTGCCGCGCGTCCAGCCCGTGGAGGAGGTGAATCATGATCGGGTTGCCCACCACGGTGGTCCGCACCACCCGCTCCGGCGGCAGGTTCGCTTCCTCGAGCAGCCCCTGCGCGCATTCCTGGATCGTCTCCAGGGCGGCCCGCCGGACCTTGTCGCCGTCCTCGTGAAACGCCTGGGCCCTGGAGATCACGTCCGCGCCGAAGGCGGTTTGCCTGCTGAGCAGGGCCTGGCGGCCGATCTGACCACCGGAGTCCAGGTTGTGGAGCGAGATGTCCACGGTGGTCGTGCCCAAGTCGATGGCAAAGCCATATGCGGGCAGGTCGGAAGGTGGAAGAAGCGAGATCAGCTGCCCGCCGTCGAGGAAGGCTTCCGCCTTCCACTTGCTGCCCCGCAGGGTCGCGGAAAGCCCCTCGGCGAACGGCGGGGTCATCGGCGGCATCTGCACCCCGTCCAGCCCGTCTTTGACGCGCTCCCAGTCGGAGCGCTGGTCTTCCAGGCTCGGCGCCGACAGCTCCAGCAGGCGGCGGCTTACCACCGGCTCGCCGTACAGCAGCTGGGCCGTTTCCGCCTTGGCCGGGTCCTTCCACACCACCTTGACCTCTTTCTCCTCGGGGATGGTGATGGTGCAGTCCCCTTCCACGACGGCCTGGCAGGCAAGGCGGATGCCCGCCGCCAGCTCCTTGTCCGGCAGGGGCGCGCGGCCCTTCTGTCCGCTCTTGGTCGGGGGATCGATCTTGATCCTGCACTGGTTGCACAGCCCCCTGCCGCCGCAGGGGAAATCCACCAGCAGCCCTTCCCGAACCAGGAACTCGCGGACAGGAGTGCCGGCCTCCACATGAAAGATCATGCCACCTGGGAAAACCGTTATCTGTTGCATGACCCCGGATTATAGAGAATATCACCGCCCTCGGCAAGGAACGGGCTCGGCAGGGAGGGTCGGCGCCCCGGGTGCCTTGACGCCGGCAATGGAAAGCTCTATCTTTCAGGTCATGCGACGCGTTGCCTTGGGGCTGTTTGTCATCATTGCTGCGGCTCTGCTGCCGGCCTGCTCGATCCGTCCGGAGGTGACCGTGGAGACCACCGGATCGGGCACCGTCTCCATGCGCATCCGCCTGGAGAAGGTCTTCGTGGACTATCTGAACGACCTGGCGGAGCTCACGGGCGACGCGGCGGGCGGCCGCATCTTCAAGGTCGAGGACATCCGGAAGAGCTTCGCCGAGCGGAACGACCTGGAGCTTCGGAGGATCGAATCTCCCAGTCCGGACGTGCTGGACATGGAGATCGCCTTCGACAGCATCGAGACGGTATTCGCCCGGGAAGAGAAGCTCCAGGAGGCGGGCATCGTCTCCTTTGCCAGGGTCCCGGAGGGCTACGCCATCCGCTTTCACCTGGACCGTGGCAATTTCGGCGATATCCAGGAGTTCCTGCCCTTCCTCAAGAACCCCCTCTTCGACGGACTGGCGCCTCAGGAAGGGGACGTGACGACCGAGGCGGAGTACCTGGAGATGATCGACCTGGCCCTGGGCGAGGAGGGCTCCGCCGCGTTGAAGGCCTCGACCATCGAGACTCGGGTGACCGTCAAGGGCACCCTCGTCTCTCAGCAGGGCGGAAGCGTCTCGGGCAACACGGTTACCTTCAGCATCCCGCTGCTGCGCGTCCTGCTCCTCGACGAGCCCCTGGATTACTCGATCGTGTTTCGATAGGTCGCGGCTGGATTGCCCCAGAGACGACTCGAACGTCCGACCCACGGTTTAGGAAACCGTTGCTCTATCCTCTGAGCTACTGGGGCCTCACGCAACGTGGGCCAGTGTAGCGACATCGTCGCGCCCCTGTCAATTGCGCAGTGTCGGCACCCAGGTTATGATGATGCCCGGGGGTGCCTTCTCCGACATGAATCCTCGAGCCGTCCCGATCGTAGCCACAACCACCACTCCGACCCGCAGGGACGCCGAGCTCCTGGCCCGCACCCTGGTGGAGCGCCGGCTGGCTGCCTGCGTCCAGATCGTGGATCCGATCCGCAGCGTCTACCGCTGGGATGGGGCCATCCACGACGAGCCAGAGGTGCTGCTCATCATCAAGAGCCTGGAGGCGCTGCTCCCCGCCGTGGAAGCCGTGCTGAAGGAGCTCCATCCCTACGAGGTGCCCGAGCTGATCGCCGTGCCCGCCGCCTCGGGCTCCTCGGCCTACCTCCGGTGGATCGAACAGTGCGTGGCGGAACCGGACCCCTCGGGAGAGTCCCAATCGTGAGTACCCCTTCGCCCGCTGCCCCATCCGGGGACGCGCAAGCCCCCTTCCAGACCTCGTTCCCGGTGCGCATCGGGGACATCAACTACGGGGGGCACGTGGGCAACGAGCGCTTCCTGTCCCTGTTCCACGATGCCCGGCTCCAATTTCTGGCTTCCCTGGGCGGCTCGGAGATGGACATCGGCGAAGGGGTCGCCCTGATCATGAGCGAGGCCCGGGTGCGCTATCGCTCCGAGGCCTTCTACGGTGACACGCTGACGGTCCAGGTCAGGGCCGGGGAGATCAAGGACGTTCGTTTTACCCTCGAGTACAAAGTGTTCAAGAACGACACCTCGACGGTGGTGGCCACCGGTACGACGGTGCTGGTGGGATTCGACTACCAGAAGCGCAGGGTCTGCCGGCTTCCGGAAGGTTTCGTGAGCAGACTGCGGTAGACGGGGGGCTCAGTGCTCCAGGCGCGCCAGCGCGCCGCTCCAGCCGGCGGCTGCCAGCCGGCGACGGGTTTCTGCCAGCTCCTGCTCCCGCACGTGGGGCAGCACGACACGGTAGATCCCATCCTCCCCGCTCTCCAGCTCCACGGGAAAGCCCCTGGCGAGGGCATCGCGGCGCATGGAATCGGCGTAGCTTCGGGTGCGGAAGGCCCCCAGCTGGATCGTGTAGCGGGGCTGCGGCACCGCCGGCAGCTCCTGTCCCGGGGGCACCACCTCGACCCGCACCCGGGCCACGCCGCTTCCGGCCATGCCAATGGCTGCGGCGGCTGCTCTGGACAGATCGATGATCCGCCCCGCTACGAAGGGGCCCCGGTCGTTGATGCGCACGATCGTCGACTGCTCTGTTTCCAGGTTGGTCACCCTGACCAGGGTCCCGAAGGGAAGGGTCTTGTGGGCCGCGGTCAGGAGATTGGTGTCGAATACCTCCCCGCTAGCGGTCTTGCGCCCCTGGAACTTGCCGCCGTACCAGGAGGCGAGCCCCTCCTCCACCGCCTCCACGGGCAAGGCACCGAACGCAATCCAGAGCAGGACGAGGAGAGAGGCAGAAACCGGCCGCAGTCTCCGGGTGGCACTCATTTCTGATAGTCCTATCGACCGCCACCCGGCAAAGGTTGAACCGTCGCTGTTGAACAAGGCGCACCCGGGTGAGTATACTCTCCAGCACACCATGAGCAGCGCGGCACACTGGGCGGACACCTACGCCGAAAAGATCATCCGGGAGAAGGGGGACAAGGAGCTATACGTCTGCGCCTCCGGGATCACCCCTTCCGGAACAGTGCACATCGGCAACTTTCGCGAGATCATCAGCGTCGAGCTGGTGGTCCGGGCCCTGCGGGAACGGGGCAAGCAGGTGCGTTTCCTGTACTCCTGGGACGACTACGACGTGTTCCGCAAGGTCCCGGAGAACATGCCGGACAAGGAGCGCCTGGCCGGATACCTGCGCATGCCGATCACCCTGACCCCCGACCCGTACGGCAAGGAAGAGAGCTACGCCCGGCACAACGAGCGCGAGGTCGAGGAGCTCCTCCCGGCGGTCGGGATCTTCCCGGAGTACGTCTACCAGGCGCAGGCCTACCGCTCCTCGCAGTACGCGGAAGGCATCCGCCGGGCCCTGGAGCAGCGGGAGCTGGCCCGGGCGATCCTGAACGAGCACCGGGAGAAGAACCTCCTGGCCGAGGACTGGTGGCCCATCACCGTGTTCTGCGGCGCCTGCGATCGCGACACCACCCGGGTGGAAGGATGGGATGGTGCTTACGGAGTGACCTACAGCTGCGACTCCTGCGGGCACCGGGAGAGCGTGGACCTGCGCTCCACTCCCGTGGTCAAGCTGTTCTGGCGAGTGGATTGGCCCATGCGCTGGGCCTATGAGCAGGTGGACTTCGAGCCCGCCGGCAAGGACCACCATTCCAAGGGGGGCTCGTTCGACACGGGGCGGCGCATCGTCACGGAGATCTACGGCCACCCGGTGCCGACCACCTTCCAGTACGACTTCATCGGGATCAAGGGCCGCGGCGGCAAGATGTCCTCTTCCAGCGGGGAGGTGGTGTCCCTGCGGGATGTGCTCGAGATCTACCAACCCGAGCTCGTGCGCTACCTGTTCGCTTCCACCCGTCCCAACACGGAGTTCGCCATCTCCTTCGACCTGGACGTGCTCAAGAACTACGAGGACTATGACCGCTGCGAGCGGATCTACTTCGGCCAAGAGAAGGTCTCCGAGGACAAGGCGACCAGGCAGCGCCGGATCTACGAGCTGTCCCAGGTGCGCTCCGTGCCGGCCCGGATGCCGACCCAGGTCCCCTTCCGTCACCTGTGCAACCT
>JAFGFV010000180.1 GCA_016930895.1 Spirochaetales bacterium
CGACCAGGGCGATCGAGAAGACGATCAGCAGCCCTCCCTTGATGAACTGCACGTAGGTGGTGGAGGTCATTCCCGCCGTGGCCACGATGGTGATCACGATGAACCCGACCATGATCACGCCGACCTGGTGCGGCAGCCCGAGCAGCGGGGTGACCAGAGCCCCGGCGCCCACCATCTGCGGGATCAGGTAGCAGATCGAGACCACCAGGGCGCTGATGGCGGCGCTGAGCTTGATGCCCCGGGAGTTGAAGCGGGCGTCGATGGCATCCGCGAAGGTGTACTTGCCCAGGCGCTTCATGGGCTCCGCCACGATGAACAGGGCCACGATCCAGCCCGCCAGGAAGCCGATGGAGTACAGGAAGCCGTCGTAACCGGCAGTGGCGATCATTCCGCAGATGCCCAGGAACGACGCGGCGGACAGGTAGTCCCCTGCAAAGGCCACGCCGTTTACCGACCAGTGGATGGTCCCTCCGGCGGCGTAGTAGCCGCTGGCGGACTTGGCCTTGCGGGCGAAGTAGAAGGACAGGGCCAGCACCACGGCCACGAACAGGATGAACAGCAGGACGGAGAAGAGTTGCATGGCCTACCGCTCCTTTTCCTGCTGCGAGAGAGCGGTCTCCCGGCGCGAGCACAGGGCGGAGTACAGCAGGGCCAGAGCCAAGGCGAACAGAATCAGGCCGAAACCGTAGACCACCGCCAGGTCCAGGCCGGCGAAGAGCACCAGCGCCATGGCCCTGGGGCTGATCAGGTTGACCAGGACGAAACCGGCGTACACCGCGGCGTACACCAGGAAGAGCCGGGCCCCCAGCCTCTTCTTGTAGGCGAAGGCGGGGTCGGGCTCCGCAGAACCCACATGATGATGCAGCATAGATGACTCCCTGAGATGGCAGATGATACGCTGATTGTCACCAAAACGGCGTCCGCGTCAAGGCGTCATCGCAACAGGCTTTGCCTCATCGCAACAGGAAACGCTTGCCCAGGAACGCGAACACGCTCATGACCGACAACCCCGCGGAAACCCCGACGACCCCGAGGAAGGCCCACCAGGCGCCCTGGAAGGGCAGGGACACGTTCATGCCGTACAGGCTGGCGACCAGGGTCGGAATCATGAGGATCAGGGAGATCGAAGTCAGGCGCTTCATGACCACGTTCAGGTTGTTCGAGATCACCGAGGCAAAGGCGTCCATCATGCCGCTCAGGATGTTGCTGTAGATGTTCGCCATCTCGATGGCCTGGCGGCTTTCGATCAGGACGTCTTCGAGGAGGTCTGTGCCCGCTTCATCGAGCCTGACGAACAGGGCCTTCTGCAGCTTCTCCACGAGGAGCTCGTTGGACTTGAGGGAGGTGGTGAAGTAGACCAGCGACTTCTCGAGGTTCAGCAGACGGATGAGCTCGTTGTTCTTCACCGAGCGCTGCAGCTCACGTTCCAGGGCGGTCGTGCGGCGGTTCAGGTCCTTGAGGTAACGGAGGAACAGGAAGGCCGCCCGCTGGAGGACCTTGAGCACGAAGCCGGGACGATTGCCCAGGCTCAGGTTCTTGACCCGGTTCTCGAGGAGGTCCCGGAACAGCTCGCTTTCCCGCGCGCAGATGGTGATTACGACCTCCGGCAGCAACAGGATCCCCATGGGCATGGTGACGTAGGGGATGTCCTCGTTCGGCGGCTCCGGGGAGGCGTCGGCGCCGGGGTGGGCACCCACGGGAACGCGCACGATGATCAGGTGGTAGCCGTCGTCCTTCTCGCTCCGGGACTGCTCGTCCGGGTCGAGGATGTCCTGAATCACGTCGAGGGGGACGTTGTACTCCTGTTGAAGGCTGCGGATCTCCAGCTGCGACGGCGCGGTGACGTGGACCCACCCGTTGGGCTCGAGAATCGCCGTTCGGCGGATCTCCCGTTCGACCTGCTTCAGAATCGTGATCATGGCGCACCTCGCTTTCGCACCGCCTCCTCCGGGTCCGTTGGGGGGCGCGCAAGGCGCGCGGCTCAGGTGGGCTCGACGCCGGGGCTCCCGCTCGGAGGCGACTGGGATGTAGAGTGTTCAGGACTGCCGTCGTCGCTCATACGAACCAGCATACCCTCCGTCTTGGGATGGCCACAGTATAGGACGGAGCCGGCAGGAATGGCAACGCATTTTTTACGGGCTTTTCGCGACCTGCCCGGGGGAGACGGCGGGCCCGCCTTGAACACGGGCGGCCGCCAAGATAGAGTGGGTCGATGGCGTGGCTTCTGGGCTTGGACATCGGCGGGACCAAGAGCGCCGCAGTGCTCGGTGAGCAGCAGACCCCCGGGCGGCTGGAGAGCGTGCGCCGCGTAGACCGCGTGGAGTTCGCCAGCGAGCCCCGGCGCGGGTTGGAGGACATGCTGGCGCGGCTCTTCGAGAGCGCGGGGCAGCTTCTCGAACGCAACGGCCTTGCGGCACGGGACCTGGCCCGGGCCGGCGTGAGCTGCGGCGGACCCCTGGACAGCAGCGCCGGCGTGGTGCTCTCGCCGCCCAACCTCCCGGGCTGGGACGGCGTGCCCATCGTGCAGCTGGTGCGGGAGCGGCTGGGCGTGGCCGCGTGTTTGGCCAACGACGCCGACGCCTCGGCCCTGGCGGAATGGCTGTTCGGGGCGGGACGCGGGTTCCGCGACCTGGTGTTCCTGACCTTCGGCACGGGCATGGGCGCCGGGTTGATCCTGAACGGGCGGCTGTATTCCGGTGCCGGCGGCATGGCGGGGGAGGTGGGACACATCCGTCTGGCCGAGAACGGCCCGGTAGGCTACGGCAAGGCCGGGTCCTTCGAGGGTTTCTGCAGCGGCGGCGGACTGGCCGAGCTGGCCCGGATCAAGGTGCTCGAGCGGCTGCAGCGCGGGGAGGCGGTGAGCTTCTGCCCCGATCATGCGGGGTTGGAGTCCCTGAACGCGCGGAGCGTGGCCGAAGCGGCCCGCGCCGGCGACCCGGTGGCCCGGGAGATCTTTGCGCTGTGCGGCACGTATCTGGGCCGCGGCCTGGCGGTCCTGATCGACGCCCTGAACCCGCAGCGCATCATCCTGGGAGGGATCTTTCCGCGGGCGCGGGAGCTGCTGTGGCCGGCGGCCGAACGCGCGCTGGACCAGGAGGCCCTGCCGCGCTCACGCAAGGCGTGCAGCATCGTGCCGGCGGAGCTGGGCGAGCAGATCGGCGACTATGCCTGCCTGGCGGTGGCGGCCTATGAACCTGAGCCCTGAAGCTCGGGTGCCCTTCCAGGACCGGGGACCCTTCTCAGGGCCGGGCGGCATCGGTCCGGGCGAAGCCCCCATTCACGAACGGGACGAGGGCGATCTAGGCTTCGGCCAGGAATCGAGACAAGAGTGGGCGCGCGTCGCGCTTGAGCCGGGCGGAGAGCACGGTATCCAGGATCATACACCCTCCCGGCCGTAGCCGAGGATCTGTTCCTCCTCCTCGCGGGGCAACCTCTGGGCAAGCTCTTGGGCCGGGATCGTTGGCCACACTTCGGTCTCGAGGAACCGTCTCAGCCGAGAGGCGCGGTCCCCATCGGCGACTCGATAGGCAAGTCTCGCCTTGCGCTCCTCGAGCGCCCGGCGCACCGCCTCTGTCTTGGACTCCCCGGCAAGGCGCGCGACTTCTTCGGCCAAGCGCTCGACGTCGTGGTTCTTGATGTTCAGGGCCATCCCCACCTCCGGGAATGAACCCATGAAGAAAAAAGGTGGAAGTCAACCATATGGCACCCTGCCGAAGTCGCTCGCTGCGAGGCTACTTGGAGGTCATGACCAGGACCCCGTCCCAGGACCCTTCGGGGGGGCTGGCCCGGAGCGCCCGGCACGTCTCGACGTAGGCCGCCGCCGGCGGGTCGTCCCCGGCGGTGCGGGCGAACAGCTCCTCGGCCTCGGCGAAGCGCCCCTGGTAGAATAGCGTCAGCGCGGCGGCAAAGGACTCGAGGAGCGGAAGCCGCGCCGCGTACTGTTCCGGCAGCATCGGCTCGTATACGGGCACCGGCTCCTTGCGGCCGACCACGCGCACCCGGGCCAGCTCCCGGGCGGGGAACGCCCCGGCCTGGCGCTCGTGGATGGCGGCGGAGATCATGGTGTAGGTGCGGAACTGCTTGTTGATCCCTTCCAGGCGGGCCCCCAGGTTGACCGCGTCGCCGATCATGGTGTAGTCGAAGCGGGAGCGGGAGCCCATGTTGCCCACCACGGCGAGCCCGGAGTTGAGGCCGATGCGCACGAACACCTCCCCGCCGACCCGCTCGCGGAACCCGGGGCGCAGCTCGGCCAGGCGCTCCTGGCAGCGCAGCGCCGCCCGCACGGCCCGCACGGCGTGGTCCGGCTGCTCCAGCGGGGCGTTCCAGAAGGCGATGACGGCGTCCCCCTCGTACTTGTCGATGGTGCCGCCTTCCTCCTGAATGATGTCGGTCATGGCGGACAGGTAGTCGTTGAGGAAGGCCGTGAGCTCCTGCGGATTCAGGGCTTCCGAGATCGTGGTGAAGCCCTGGATGTCGGAGAAGTAGATCGACAGCTCCCGCTGTTCCCCCCCGAGGGTGAGCCTCTCCGGATGCGCGATGAGCTGCTCCACGACCGCGGGGCTGAGATACTGTCGGAAGGCGCCCTTGAGGTAGCGCCGCTGCTTGCCCTCGGTGGCGTAGTTGACCACCCCGCCGCCCACCAGGGCCAGGACCGCCCCCGCCTCCAGGGCGAGCAGGGGGACCCAGCGCCCCAGGGCATAGCCCGCGAGACTGAGCCCCAGGGGCAGAGCCAGCGCCCCCACGTAGAGCAGGACGGTCCGCGCCACCCGCCAGGTGTGCACCGCGGCGAGGCCGGCGCCGACGGCCAGACCCAGGGTCAGGAGGACGGTCAGCCAGACCGGCAGGTCCCGCATGAAGTCCCCGGACAGGAGGTTATCGAGCAGGGTGGCGTGGACCCCGACTCCGGGATAGGTCCCCGATACGGGAGAGGAGCGAAGGTCGTACAGCCCCGGCGCGGAGAACCCGAACAGGACGTACCTGCCCTGAAGCTCCTGCGGGTTAACAGTCGGGGGCTCCCCCATCTGGAGCTTGAGCTCGCTCTCGATCAGGGCGGCAGCCGAGAGGGCGCGGTAGGTCTCCAGGGGCCCCCGGTAGCGCAGGAGCGCCCTGCCGGCCCGGTCCAGGGGGACCTCCCGCCCGCCCAGGACCGCGGAGCCGGGACCCAGGCCCACGGTGGGGGTGCCCGGCTCGGCAGCCATCCAGGCGCCGACCCCGAGAGTGGGCAGCACCTCGGAATCGAACAGGTTGAGCAGGGGCGCCCTCCGGTAGACTCCGTCGAGGTCCGCCGAACGGGTCAGGTTCACGTTGGCCAGCACCCGGGCGCTGCGGGCCAGCTCCGGGATGGGGAAAGCAGCCCGGGGGAAGGTGAGCGCTCCGAGCAGGCGGGCGGCCTGCCGGGCCTCGGGCGCGGTGAGCTCCAGCTCCGGGCGGGGGATGCCTTCAGGCCAGGCCGTCGCGTTCCCGCTTGCCTCGGAGAGAAAGACGCTGGCTGCGACCTTTCCGAAATCCGCCGCCGCGGCGGCGAAGGCCTCGTCGTCGTACACCCCGTAGCCGGAGTCTTCCGTGTACAGAACGTCGAAGGCCAGGGAGCGGGCCCCTGCCCGGGCGCAGAAGGCGGTCACCGCGGCGTAGGTCTCCCGCGGCCACGGCCAGGACAGGCCCAGGGTCTCCGCGGCCCAGTCCAGGCTGTTCTGATCGAGCAGGACCAGGACGACCTGGTCGGTGGCCGGCCCCGGCTTGGAGAGCAAGCGCACGCGGGCGTCCCAGGTCTTGAGCTCGAAGGGCTCCAGGGCCCCGGAGAGCCACAGCGCGAGGGCGATCACCGCCGCGCCCAGGCCGATCAGGGACCCCACGGCCAGCTTTCCGAGACCGGTTCGGCTCCCTTTTTTGGTCTCCCTTTTCATGACGGCGCGGCTCCCGCCGGCTCAGATGCCCGCCAGGGCGGCCCGGTAGCGGGCCTGGCGCTCCGCCGGGGCCGCCCCTGAGGGCGCCGTGCCCGCCAGCTCCTTCTCGAGGTACTCCAGACGCTCCGCGGGGTCCGGGTGGGTCTTGGCGAAGTCCGGACCGCCCGGGGTCAGCCGCTGGTCCATGACCTTCAGCATCCGGACCAGAGCCCAGGGATCGTAGCCCGCTGCCCGGAGGGTCCGGAGGGCGGACAGGTCGGCCTCCTTCTCCAAGGTCCGGGAGTATCCGCTGTTGATCATGGTCGAGGTGATATCCTTGATCGAGTCGCTGAAGGCGGCCGTGAGCCTGGCCACCACGGCGGATGAACGCTGCTCGGCCTGACTGAGGGCCAGGTCCGTGGCCGCCGCCTGGATCCGGCTGGTCTTGATGGCCTTCATGCCGTGCCTGCCGACCACGTGCCCGATCTCGTGCGCCAGGATGGCCGCCACCTCGTCCTCGCTGCCGGCGCAGCGCAGGAGCCCCCGGGACACGAACACCAGGCCGCTGGGGGTGGCGAAGGCATTGATCTGGTCGGAATCCAGGGCCAGGAAGTGGTAGCCCCCGAAGATCTCGGGGCGCTCGGAGGCCAGGGCCAGGGTCTGCCCGAGCAGGTTCAGGTACTCATTGACCTCCTCGCGGTCGTAGGGCCTGTACTGGTCGAGCACGGTGGCGCCTACCGCCCGGCCGATGTAGTACTCCTGCTCCGGGGTAAAGTCCTCGAAGCTCCGGATCAGGGCCTGGCCTTCCGTCGAGGTCAGCGCGCCGAAGACGTTTCCCAGGGACAGGCTGCCCCCCAGGCTCGAGCAGCCCGCAAGGAGCAGGATGCCCGGAAGCAGGATGCCCGGGAGCAGGGCCGCCGCTGTGAACCTTCGGGTCTTCACTGGGCACCCCCTTCCATCCACAGCAGCCCTCCCGCCTCCACGAAGCCCACGACCTCCTGCGGGGAGACCACAAAGCCCTCCATCCGGTCGACCCACGCGTAGTCCAGCTCGTTCTCGGCCTTGTACTGCGCCTCCACCTGTTCGTTGAAGCCCTTGCCGGCCAGGGCCACCTCGCTGCCGGAGGCTTCCGCCTGCGCGGCCTCCGAGCCGCTCGCCAGCACGATCCGCTTCTCGGTCAGGGCCGTCTTGTTCACCCAACCCTGCCTTCCCCCGGTCAGGGTTACGCGCAGCCAGCCCCGCTGCTCCTCGAGGACCTCCAGCCGGTCGCCGTAGACCAGCACGGCCACCACGGGGCCGAGAAAGCTCGGGGTCGCCCGCGCCTGGGTCTCCCGCACGGTAACGCTCATGCTCGTGGGTGCCGCGCCCAGGCCCGCTGCCGCCGCGAGCAGCAGGATCATTCCTATCGCCGTTCCTCGCCCAGTCATCTTGGCCCCCTCCTGGCTCTCCGCGAGCCTCCCCCATGGTACCGCAAAGACCGGCGGTTGTCACCGCCGGGGACCCTCGCCGCGGCGCGGGCGCTTGCGGCGGCGCGGGCGCCGGCGCCCTACCGCTTCTCCAGGGACGCCCGGAGCTTGTCGATGGTCAGCGGAGCGGAGCCCTCGAAGTGGTTGTTCACGTTCAGGTAGACGTCGATCTTGCGGGCCAGCAGGCCCCCGATCAGGTCGGCGATCCGCTCGATCTCCTGGTCCCTGGGGACCAGAATGCGGTCCCAGCGCTTCCCGGAGGCTCGGTCCATGCCCTCCCGGTCGGGGCCGTGGAGCCGCAGGACGGCCAGGCTGCCGGGAGTGCTGCTGCCCGCCCGCTCGGCCTCCCACAGGGCGACCGGGGCCGCCACGTCGGGCAGGTAGTACCCCTGGAGGAAACAGGGGGCCAGGGCGTGGCGCTCCAGGAAGCGGAAGTACTCCCCCTTCAGGTAGTTGGGGTTGCGGCTCTCCACAGCCAGGGGGAAGGGGGAGGGGGGCGGGGAGACAAAGCCCTCCAGCTGCTCGAGAAAGGCCGGCAGGCCGGGCATCTTATGGCGGTTCAGGTACTCGAACTGCAGGATCAGGGCCCCGATGCGCCCGTGGAGCGGCCGGATCCGCTCCAGGAACTCGGCGAACAGCTCCCGGGACAGGAAATCAGGGTTCGGGCGCAGGGGCCGGGACTTGTCGCGCTGGTAGTGGTGCGTCAGGGTGATGCTGTTCGGGACCTTGATGGTGAAGCGGAACTCCGTCGGCACCGCGCGGGCGTACTCCTCCGCCGTGGCGGGCTCGGGCAGCCGCGGCTGGGGAGACTCGAACAGCGACCAGAACCACTGGTCGATCTCCACCGTGTCGAAGGAGTCGGCGTACTGCTCCAGGTGGCTGTGGGGGCTTCCTGGCTCGTACAGGATCCCCTCCCAGGAGTCGAACTTCCAGCTCGAGGTGCCGATCCGCAGGGCGCTCACGGTCCTACGTCTCTCCCGGCACCGAGCGGGTGGCGACCAGGTCCACGCCGGTGCCCGCGATGTCCTCCAGCAGCTTCTGCCCCAAGGCGACGGGCGGTTCGAGCTCCCAGCCGTAGATGCGCTCGAGGAGCCCCGGGATCTCCTGCCTGGGCAGCGGAGCCGAGGTCTTGACCGGCAGCCGGACCGTGCGGCCCGCCCGGATCCGCACGGTGGCGGTCACCACCCTCCGGGGCGCCAGGATCTCCTCGCGGGCGTACTGCTCGCCCCTGGCGCACTGGTTGCCCTCGACCCGGATGTTCTCCGCCCCCGAGCCGGGTTCCCCTTCCCACCGGACCGTGAGCCGGCAGCCGAGGGGACAGGAAATGCAGACCATCTCGCGCTCGTTCATTGGATCGACACCTCCAGGCGGGGCTCCCGCGCCGCTTCGCCGGGGGGCAGCTCCGAGGGTTCGAGAGTGAAGCTCACCATCTCGGAGGGCTGCACGTGGGCCAGGCGTTTGCGCTTGACTCGCTCACCGTCCACGCTCACGACGAGCTCGGCCTGATTCTTGACGATCAGGGAGCGCAGGTAGAAGCGGTTGTCGGCCTTGGGGAAATAGCGGTTGGGCACCACGTACTTGACGTTGGCTCCCGCCACGACCTGGCGCTGCTCGCGGCTGTAGGTTCCCGCCAGGTAGGAGGCGACCGAAGCGCCGCAGGTCTCGGCTTCTTCGGTGACCCAGTCGACCAGGTCGTGGACGTGCAGCACGTTGCCGCAGGCGAACACCCCCGGTACCGAGCTCATGAGCCCCGCGTCGACCACGGCCCCCCCGGTTTCCGGGTTCAGCTCCACCCCCATCTTCTTGGCGAGCTCGTTGTCCGGGACCAGGCCCACGGACAGGAGGATGGTGTCGCACTCCAGGCGGAACGAGCGCTCTTCGTCGGGCCTGCCATCCACCACCGGGGCCACCCGTACGCCTTCCACCCGGTCTCGGCCGTAGATCTCGGCGACCACGTGGGAGAGATACAGGGGGATCGAGAAGTCGTTCAGGCACTGCACGATGTTGCGGGTCAGCCCCGAGGGGTAGGGCTGGATCTCGACGACCGCCTGGACCTCGGTGCCGACCCAGGACAGGCGCCGCGCCATGATCAGCCCGATGTCCCCGGAGCCCACCACCAC
>JAFGFV010000181.1 GCA_016930895.1 Spirochaetales bacterium
TCACGGTCTTCTCTTGCTCGAGGATCTGGTAAACCAGCCGATGCTGGACGTTGATCCGTCGAGAGAACGCACCTTCCAGATCACCCAACAGTTTCTCGTAGCGGGGAGGGCTCTGATGGGGATTCTCCTCCAGAATCGTCAGCAGCTTGGTCACGTTTTTCTTGAGCCCAGCACGGGATATCTTCTTGGCGTCGCGCTGCGCCTGCTTTGTGAACACCAGGCGGTAGCTCACCAGTGCACTTCTTCGTCGCAATCGTCGACAGGCGCCTTGAGACCCTCGCGAATGGATTCCGCCATGCCGGGAATGGAGAGAAGGTAAAGGGTCTCCTGGATGGCGGTCCAGTCGTCCTCGTTGACAAGAACCGCCGAGCTGTCCTTCCCCGTAATGGTGATGGGCTCATGAGACTCGCCGACTTCCTTGATCAGCTTGTATAGGTTCTTTCTTGCGTTGGTGGCGTTTATCGCTGGCACTCTATGCCTCCGTACGGAATACCGTACGTTCAATCTACCCTGAGTCGCCCAAGAGGTCAAGACAGCGCAAGGCAACAAAGCAACCCCGCCCTATCCTCCGACAGACCCGGGGCGAATCGACGTGACCACGATCGCAGGCGGCGGGGACACGCACCCCCCTCGTATGTCGCCGAATGTTCCGGGCCTTTGCGAAAGCGGGCCTCGATTATCGCTCGGGGGAAAGATTCACGCGCACTGCTGCCGTTCAGGCCCTGGCCCGGATCAAGAGCACGGTGTTGGCCCGCCCGGCCCCGCCGCCCTTATTGGGCTTCAGGCCCTCGTTGAGCTGGTCGGCGATGTGGCGTAGCGACAGGCCGGCGGCCTGGGCCTGGCCCATCAGCCGGATCACGCCCTGTTCGGCCTGCAGACGGATGCCCTGCACCGCGAGCACCGCCACCAGCGCGCATACGGCCGCTTTCATGGAGCACCTACGCTTGCACTGCTGTGCGAGGGCATGCCCGCTTCGGCCGGCTCAGAAGCGCAGCACCACCCCCGCGGTGATGGGAACGGCCACGGCGATGACGCCGCCGTAGTCCCCGAGGAACACCAGCACCGGGACCTCCAGGCGCAGCTCGGCCAGGCGCCGGAAAGACCAGCCCAGCCCCAGGTTGAGCAGCGCCCCCGAGGCGAAGTAGCTGTTCTCCTCGGTGTAGTCGGTAGTGACGTTGTAGTTCTCCCAGGAAAAACTGCCGGCAAAGAAGCCCACCCCCAGGATCTGGAAGAACCCCGGCTCGGTGAAGCTGTAGCTGAACAACCAATCCGCCCGCACCGACACGATGACCAGGTCCTCGGCGTACTCGAAGGTGTTGGAGCCGGCCGTGTAGGTTTCCCGGTAGGGGCTGTAGTAGACTTCGGCGAGGATCTCCATGGTCCCAGCGCGTCCGGCGAACCGGTAGCCGCCCCCTACCCCGATGGCTAGGCCTGGATCAATGACATCAAGCCCGACTCCGGCTCGCGCCAGGACGGCGGAATCGCCCCCTTCCGCCGCCAGAGGCGCCAACCCCGTGGCCGTCAGCAGGATCAGAACCGCTACGAGACTTCGTCTGTTCATGGCGCACCTCCATGGGTCTTTGTATCGCAGGCGGGTCGGCAACGCAAGGACCCCGGGACCGGGCCGGCGGGAAACGGCGCGCGGAAAGCCGGGAAGAGTGTATAATACTGCGGGCAGATTCACCGCAGCCAGAGAGGAGACACTCGTGGAAACGCTTCAATTCAAGAAGGGACAGATCATCGTCCAGGAGAACACCCCCGGGAGCGAGATGTTCGTGATCCAGGCGGGGAAGGTCCGGGTCTTCAAGACCATCAACGAGGAGAAGGTAGAGCTGGCGATCCTGGGCAAGGAGGACTTTTTCGGCGAGATGTGCCTTCTTCTCGACCATCCGCGCAGCGCCACCGTCGAGGCTCTGGAGGACACCCGCCTGCTGCGGCTCACCAAGGAAAGCTTCCGCGGGAGCATCAAGAGCCGGCCCGAGATCGCCGAGCGGATCGTGTCGGTCCTGGCCAGGCGCCTGCTCCAGGCCAACGCCATCATTGCCAGGCTCG
The DNA here is from genome assembly GCA_016930895.1 of Spirochaetales bacterium. The sequence continues at coordinate 2,053 of JAFGFV010000181.1, forward strand.
AGGGGGAGAAGAGGAGCCTGGAGATCATCTACGGGGGTCGATGAGCCGTGGCCGCAGGGCAGCTGCGCAAGGGGGTGAGCCCCGCCGAGATCGACGCCTTCGTGGGCTCGGTGCTCCGGCAGCTTTCCCTCCGCGAGAAGGCTGCCCAGATGACCGGGAGCGCGTCGCTCCTGGCCCTGGCAGCCGACACCTACCTGTTCCGGCATTACAACCGCATCGCCTATCCCGCGGGCGGATTGCGCCGCTTCGGAATCCCGCCGGTTCTGTTCTCCGACGGTCCCCGGGGGGTGGTGATGGACCACGCGACCTGCTTTCCCGTATCCATGGCCCGGGGCGCCGCCTGGGACCCGGAGCTGGAGGAGCGCGTCGGGGAGGCGATCGGGCGGGAGGTCCGCGCCCTGGGGGCAAACTTCTTCGGCGGGGTGTGCATCAACCTCCTGCGGCACCCCGCCTGGGGCCGGGCCCAGGAGACCTACGGCGAGGACCCCTTTCACCTGGCCGCCATGGGCACCGCCCTGCTGCGGGGGGTGCAGCGTCACAACGTGATGGCCTGCGCCAAGCACTTCGCCTGCAACAGCATCGAGAATGCCCGGCACAAGGTGGACGTGCAGGCGGAGGAGCGCACCCTGCGGGAGGTGTACCTGCCTCACTTTCGGGCCTGCGTGCAGGCCGGGGCGGCCTCGGTGATGGGGGCCTACAACAAGCTCCGCGGGCAGTACTGCTGCGAGAACCCCTACCTGTTGACCCGGGTGCTGCGGGAGGACTGGGGCTTCCGCGGATTCGTGGTGTCGGACTTCGTCTTTGCCCTGCACGACACGGCGGCGGCCGCTTCGGCCGGTCTGGACCTCGAGATGCCCAGCCCCCGTTTCTACGGAAACCGGCTGGTCGAGGCCGTGCGCTCCGGGAGGATTCCTGAGAGGGTCGTGGATGCGGCGGTACGGCGGA
>JAFGFV010000182.1 GCA_016930895.1 Spirochaetales bacterium
GCTCGATATCCGTTCCTCGTGTTCGTGAACAACGATGCCCCGGAGCTTGCGATCCTGTCCCCCGTGGAGGGTGCTGCGGTCAACGGCAAGATCCTGGTCGCCGGGGTAGCGCGGGACAAGGTCGGGCTGCAGTCGCTGCACTACCAGCTTGAGGGGGGTGAGGAGGGCTCGATCGCGCTCGTCCCCGGGAACCCCTTCTGGACTCACGAGCTGGACCTGTCGGCGGCCAAGAAAGGGGCCCTCCAGATCCGCTATACCCTGCAGAATCTTGCCGGCAACGAGCAGGTGGCCAGGCTGCGCCTGGAAGTGGACCCGACGGCAGACCAGCCGCGGCTCACCCTGGCGTCTCCGGAAGAGGCCGCGCAGATTTCCGGAGCGGTGCCCGTGAGCGGATTCGTCACGGATGAGGACGGCGTGGACCGGGTCGAGTACATTCTCGACGGGGGAGAGCCGGTTTCCATCCCTGCGGCTTCGGCCTTTGCGGTCGTCCTCGAGCAGGTGGAGCCCGGGGCCCACCTGCTCGCGGTCAGGGCTGTGGACGTGAACGGCGTGGGCGGGAGCCCGGTGGAGGTGACCTTCACCCGTATCGGCCCTGCCCCGAGGATCGTCTCCGCCAGCCTGGTGGAGGCGGGCAAGGCCGTTGCGTTCGTTCCTGGAATGGCGTACCCGGGCGACAAGGACGCCCGGCTCACCGGCTCCATTCGCTTTGCCGGCGTCAAGCTCCAGGCCGAGTACGCGATCGAGGGAAACTCCTTCAAGCCCCTGACGCTGAAGAAGGGCACTGGAGAGGACGAGCGGACATACGAGCTTCCCCTGCCGAAGTCCCTTGCCGACGGTCGGATCGCGTTCTCGATCAGGGCGACGGATGGGCTCGGAGGAACAGCAGAGCTCAAATCCTTTCTGTTCAAGGGGTCGGAGCCGGCAGGAACCGGGATGATGCTGGTGGACACCCGGATCGACGATACAGGCACCTTGCGCCTCGACGGGGAGCCCCTGACCGGTTTCGTATTCGGGGGCCCGATTCGCGAGGCGGCTCTGCAGCCGGAGACGCCGCTTCTGCGGATCGAAGCCGACGGCTCCGTCTTTCGGATCTATCCCGGCTCCTCGGGGGTTAGCGAGCCGACCCGGATCACGGTCAGCGCTGCCGACGGCAAGAGCTACCAGAGCGAGCCGATGCGCTTCGTCACCGATCTCGAGGCTCCAGAGATCGCGATCGAGGCGCCGAAGACCGGCCACTGGGTCTCCGGCGAGCTCGAGCTTGCCGGCGGCGCGTTGGATGCCAGCGGGATCGCGGCGGTCGAGTACTCCCTCGACGGTACGAGCTACAGCGCCCTGGCGGTGGAGGAGGGGGGCGCGGGGGTCCGCTTTGCCGCGACGCTTGGGGTCCAGAATCTGGAAGAAGGCCCCCACCTGCTGTGGATTCGCGCCCTGGACGAGGCGGGCAACATCTCCTTGCGGCACATCCCGTTCTACCGGGACGCCAGTCCTCCCACCGTGAGCCTGATCGCCCCGCGGCCGGAGGACCCGGTCAACGGTACCACTACCGTGGTGGGCCGGGCGCAAGACGCCGGGGCCGTGGCGCTGGTGGAGGTAAGCGAAGACGGATCCAATTTCCGGCCGGCAGGAAGCAGCCGGGAATTCGCCTTCGATCTCAACCTCTCGAAGCTCCCCGGGGAGGTGGGGCGGATCTGGATTCGCTGCACCGACGAGGCGGGAAACCAGAGTCTCCTGGAACCGAGGTTTTCCGTAGACCTGGCGGCGGACAGACCCGAGGTGCAGATCCAGCTTCCCGCCGACGGCGCCCTGATCCGCACCGATTTCGTCCTTTCCGGGATGGTCTTCGACGACGACGGGGTGGCGGCGGTGTTCTACCGCGTGGACGACGGGGAGTTCCAGCCCCTGCCGGGGGGGCACAACTTCAGCGTGCCCCTGAGCCTCGCCGAGATCGGCGACAACGAGCACACCGTCGAGATGAAGGCCGAAGACCTGGGCGGGCTCGAGAGCGAAGCGGCCGTGGTGCGTTTCCAGGTTTCGACCTCCGATCCGGTCTCCAGCCTGACCGCGCCGGCCATCGACGCCTACGTGCACGGAGTGGTTGGGCTGGAGGGCACGAGCGAGGATCCCAATGGGATCGCCGAGGTTCGGATCTCTCTGGACAACGGGACGAGCTACGTCAGGGCAAACGGCGTCGAGGCGTGGAGCTACCGCCTGGATACCCGCCTTCTGGCCGACGGCACCCACGCGGTCCTGGTCGAGGCCCGGGACGCGACCGGTGCAACGGGACTGTACACCACCACGATCAACATCGACAACGACGCGCCAAATCTGGTGCTCGACTCCCCCAAGGACGGCCAGGTGCTGACGGGCGAGGTGCTGCTGAGCGGCCGCGCCGTGGATGCGGTCGGCCTGTCCAGGCTCGCGGTCAGCGTGACGCCGGTATCCTCCTCTCCGCCGGCGGAGACCGAGGCAGGCGCGGGCGAGTCTCCGGAAGCAGAGGAAGTCGCGTCGGGCGAGTCTCCCGCGCCGGATGCGATGATCATGGACCAGCCCCTGGCGCTGGATGAGGTCATTGCGGAGCGGCTGGACATCGACCAGCTCCCTCCGGGCTGGTACAACCTGCGCCTCGAGGCCTCGGACCAGGCCGGCAACCGTAGCTATATCTCCCGCAACTTCCTCAAGCGGCCCAGCGCGAATGCCGAGCGGGTCGAGCTGTTCTATCCCGCCGACGGAGAGCGCCTGGCCGGGCCCCTGAACATCGGGGGAAGGGTGTACTCCGAGCGCTCCCTGGCGGGCGCGACCGTCGCGGTTACATTGGACGGGGAACGCCTGGAGACTGGAACGCTCAGCAGCACCGGGCACTTCCACCTCAAGACGGGGCCGGAGCGGGTGCCCGCGGGCAGCCATTCGCTGCAGGTCCAGCTGCTGCTGGCCGGGGAGCCTCCGCTGGAATCGCAAATTCACCGCTTCGAGTACGAGCACGCAGGCCCCTGGGTCGACATCACTTCCATGGCGCCGGGGGACTATGTCTCCGGCCGCCCGTTCCTGGAGGGTCAGGCGGGATACTCGAGCGCGCAAGCCCAGGGAACGGAGCCCGAGTCGACGGGCGGGGAACGGACGGTCAGCACCCCGAAGGTCCAGATCGTGGAGATCAGCATGGACAACGGTCGTTCCTTCGAGAAGGCCGACGGGCGGCAGTCCTGGCGCTATCGCCTGGAGACCCAGGCACTGCCGAACGGGCCCCTGCGGCTTCTGGTGCGGGCGAGCTTTTCCGACGGCCGGACTGCGGTAACGCGCACGCAGCTGATCGTGGACACCCGCCCCCCGGACGTATCGCTTCTCGAGCCCGCGGAGGGCGGCAAATTCAACGATAGCATCTCCCTGATCGGAACGGCTGGGGACGACTCGGGTCTGCAGGAGATAGCTGTGAGCCTGCGGGAGGGAGGCAAGAACCGCTACCAGGTTCCGGGGTTCATCCAGGGTCTGTACCTGGACTTCCACGCCATGGGCGCCACCTATTTCGACGCAGGCTTTGGGCTCACCTTCTTCGAGGACAACGTCAAGCTGCAGCTGCAGATTGGAATGTCGCCGCCGGGGCGGTTTTCGGGTCTGGTGATCGGCGCCAAGCTGCTGGCCAACATCGCCACGCTCCCCTTCGGCTATTTCTTCGGACCCTCCTGGGATTTCTTCTCCATGTCCCTGGCCGTGGGGGCGAACTTCTCCTATTTCACCATGTCCGAAGGGCGGGTCGAGTTCACCGACGCAGGGCTGGTCCTGGGGGGCATCGTCGCCCAGTTGGAGTTCGCCCGCTTCGAAATAGCCCGCTGGCGGGTCCTGAACGACTACGCCCTGTACACCGAGTACCAGCTCTGGTTCATTTCCTCGGACATCGAAGCCGGAACGGCGAGCAGGATCGCCTTTGGCCTGAGGGTCGGACTGTTCTGAGCCTGTCCCCCCCGCCGGTCGCTGAACCGGTGGGGGGGAATCCCTGACCGCTACTCCTCCGGCCTCAGGTAGACCAGGTCGAAATCGTTGCTCGCGTAGCCCAGCGTCACGGTCCAGTCCACTGTGCCCTTGCGATACTCGATGCTCGTGCGCTGGTCGGCGATGGCCGTGATCAGCGGCA
>JAFGFV010000183.1 GCA_016930895.1 Spirochaetales bacterium
CGCAGGAGCCTGCGCGGGAGCCCCCGCAGGACGCGGGGCCGGGCCGACGCCCGTTCAGCCTTGTGCTGGAGGTGTCGATCGCCGGCGTCCGCCTGTCTGCCGAGGACTGCCAGCGGATGTTCGGCCCCTTCGAGCAGCTCAGCTCCGCCGTCGAGCGTGAGCCTATGGCCGGGGTCAGCGGGCTGGCCCTGGCCAGGCGACTGGCAGAGTTGCTGGGAGGTTCGGCCGCCGCTGGGTATTCGGAAGCGGAGCAAGCCACCGTGTTGGCGGTGCAGGTCCCTGCCGAGAATGACAACTGAGGAGAGGGGAGCATGGAGCGGGACGTGGATTGGCGCAGCAGTCCAGCGGGCGGGGCGGACTATCGGGACCCGGCAACGGGCCTGTTGGAGCACTCGCTGTTCCTTCTGGAACTGGAGCGGGAGTTCCGGCGGTCGCAGCGCAGCGGCGAGCCCTTCACGGTCGCCCTGATCGAGGTAGCGGGCTTGGACGCCTGCGGGAGCGCGGCGGCGGCAGAGATGCAGGAGCGTGTGGCAGCCGTAGGCGAGATCCTCCGGGGCGGCATCCGCGACGTCGACTTGGCCTCTCGCTGCGACCGCAGCCTCTTCGGGCTCCTCCTGCTCAAGACTTCGGCCGAGGTAGCCCACATCGTGGGGGAGCGGGTGCGACGGGCGGTGGAGGAGCGTTTCCACGGCGAGCTGAGCGTGAGCATCGGCATGGCTTCGTTCCCGGTGGATGCCGTGGATCGGCAGGCCATCCTGTCCCGGGCCACTGACGCCCTCCGGGAAGCCGTAAAGCAGGGCCTGAACCAGGTGTATTATTTCACGCGCCCGGAGGCCGCGCCGGACCCGGAGCAGCCGCGGGTCCTGGTCGTGGACGACGACCGCAGAAACGTTCGCCTGATCTCGTCGTACCTCCTGACGGAGGAGTACGAGGTGCTGCCGGCGTACAGCGGCGAGGAAGCCATGTCCCTTCTCGGAAACACCGAGATCGACCTGGTGCTGCTGGACATCATGATGCCCGGGGTCGACGGCTACCAGGTCTGCAAGCGGATCAAGAGCCGGGACGCCACCCGGATGGTGCCCGTGGTTCTGCTGACGGCCCTGGATGACACCCAGGCCAAGCTGCAGGGCATCGAGTGCGGAGCGGATGACTTCGTCACCAAGCCGGCCAACCGCGAGGAGCTCCTGGCCCGGGCCCGAGCCCTGATCCGGGTTCGCGGTATGAACAAGAACCTGACCAGCATCGAGAACGCCCTGTTCGCCCTGGCCAGCGCCGTCGAGGCCAAGGACAACTATACCCTGGGTCACACTCAGAGGGTGGCCAATCTGGCGGTGGCCGTGGGCCGAAGGCTGGGCCTGCGCGAGAAGGAGATCTTTGCCCTACGCATCGGCGGGATCCTCCACGACGTGGGCAAGATCGGCATCTCCGAAGAGATCCTGAACAAGCCCGGGAAACTGGACGAGCGGGAGTGGGAGATCATGCGCAGCCACCCCGAAATCGGCTACCGGATATGCCTTCCCCTCAAGGCGACCCTCGGTCTGGCCCTCGACGTGGTGCGTCACCATCACGAGAAGCTCGACGGCTCCTCCTATCCGGACGGGCTGTCCGGAGACCAGATCTCGATGGCGGCACGGATCCTGTGCGTCGCCGACATCTACGACGCCCTGGTGACTGCGCGCCCCTATCGCCCCGCGATGCCCAAAGCCAGGGCCCTGGAGATCCTGCACGAGGAAGTCCAGGCCGGCAAGCTCGATCCTGCCGCGGTGGCCGAGCTGGCGGACCTGGTCGGGTAGGGGAGGGCAGGGGGCGCATGGAAAACGCGGCATCCGGAGTGCGCCGGGTGGTTCTCGTGGTGGACGACGAGCCTCTGAACTGCAAGCTGGTGCGGGCCATCCTGGGCAAAGAGGGGATCGAGGTGATCGAGACCGGGGACGCCGAGAGCGCCCTGAGCCTCGCCCGCGCCGAGAGCCCCGGAGTGATCCTCCTGGATCTCCAGCTTCCGGGCATGGGCGGCCTCGAGGCCTTGGCGGCCCTGAAGCGTGACAGCGCAACCCGGGAGATCCCGGTCGTGATCCTGAGTGCGGGCTCCCTGGAGGAGGACTACGAACGCTTCCGGGCGGCCGGAGCCGCGGGCCTGCTCCTCAAACCCTTCTCGGGGAAATCCCTCCTGGAACGGACGCGCGCCCTGCTCGGGTAGCGCGCGAGCGTGGGCCGGGCGGGACCGGCCCAGCCCAGCGTAGGCTCCCGTAGGCCGCGGCTACGGCTGCCCGCGCCCCTCGGCCTGCGGATCGTTGACCGCGTAGAGGGGCCGGCCGCCTGTCAACACTGCCAGGGCGTTGCGGGCGCACTTGGTCTTGAGCTCGACCATCGACTCCTGGCTGTACCAGCCGCAGTGGTCGGTCAGGACCACGTTCTCCAGGTCGCGCAAGGGGCTTGAAGCCGGCAGGGGTTCCTCGGCGAACACGTCCAGGGCTGCGGCGCCGAGCCTGCCGCCTCGCAGGGCTTCGGCCAGGGCGGCCTCGTCGACCAGGGGACCCCGCGCGGTGTTCACCAGCACGGCCCCGGGCTTCATGAGGCCGAGCTCCCGTGCCCCGATCAGGCCGCGGGTCTCCGGGGTCAGGGGCGCGTGGACCGAAACGTAGTCGGACTTCTTCAACAGCTCGCGAATGCTGGCCGATTTGGCGCCGGCGGCCTCGATCTCCCTCTTGTCCACGTACGGATCGAAGGCAAGCACCTCCGCCAGCCCGAGCCCGGACACCTTGCGGAGCAGGGCCCTTGCGATGGAGCCGAAGCCGACCAGTCCCAGGGTCCTTCCCTGGATCCGGAACGACGGGTGCCCGCCGATCTGTTTCCACTCGCCGCGGCGGACGCGCCGGTCCCGCAGGGCGACGTGGCGCACGCAGCACAGCAGCAGGGCCAGGCAGTGGTCCGATACGTCCTCCAGGCAGAAGTCCGGCACTCGGGCCACCCAGATCCCGGCCTCGCTGGCCGCCTTGACGTCCACGTTGTCGTAACCCACCCCGTAGCGGGAAATCACCCGGCAGTTCCGCAGCTCTCGGATCACTTCGCCGGGAAGCGGGTGGAGGTTCACCAGGATCGCCTCCGCGTCCCGGAGCACCTCGATGGTTTCCGCCTGGTCGCCGAGATTGTGCACTTCCACCTTCGTTCCGATTTCGCGGAATACTTCGTTCTCCACGTCGTACGAGCCGTGACGGTCGTCCGTGACCACGATGCGATGCTTTGCCATTCTCTCCCTTTCGCCAAGCTCCGGAACAAACCTTACGGTGCCCCGCGGGAAATGTAAAGCGGACCGGGCCCGGTTCCTGAGGCTCGCATCCGATGGGGACTTCAAGCTGGTGGCGCACGGAGAGCTTGCACGAACCGTCGTGGGCTCGGCGTTCGACCAGATCTGCTGGGCCGGGATGGTGATCATGCGCGCGGTCTGTCGGTGGATCCCACCGAGAACGCAAGCGGTTGCAGGCCCGGGAGCGTTTGGTCTATGCTTTCAGCGGCCCGGAGAAGGGCTCAGGCGGTATCTTGACTGCCTTCGGACCGGGCATTCCTGGCCAGCGGGCGGCTTTTTGCGCGGGGGGGGTAACATGGCGAAACTGGTGCGTTTCGGAGTGTCCATCGAGGAGGATCTGCTCGCGGCTTTCGACGCGCTGATCGAGGCCAAGGGCTGGGCCAACCGCTCCGATGCGCTGCGGGGGCTCATTCGCCAACTGCTCCTGGAGGTGCAGGTGGAGGAGGACCCGGAAGCCGAGGTGGTGGGGACCATCACCCTCGTGTACAACCACCACCACGGGGATCTCGCCAACCGCCTGGTCGACCTCCAGCATCGTCACCATCTCAACATCGTCTCCACCTTGCACGTGCACGTAGACGAAGCCAACTGCCTGGAGGTCCTGGTGGTCAGGGGGCACAACCGCGAGGTGCGCCGCATCTCCGACGGCTTGATCGGCACCCGGGGGGTGGAGCACGGCAAGCTCATCATCCACCAGGGCGCCCGAGAGCCGGCCGCTCACGAACACGGCCACGCGCCGGGGCACGACCACCCGCACGGGCACGCACCCAGCCACGATCACCCGCACGCTTGAGTTCCAGCCCCTGAACCCGAGGCGTCCGCCCACGCCGCCGCTTCCTTCGCCACCGATACGGACCCCGACGCCGTGGGCCCGTTCCGGCGGGACTGGTCCGCCCCGGCGCCTGGAATCCGCCGGCCGGTATGGTCTCACCGGGTCAGGGCCCTTGAGGGAGCCCTTCGATCATGGTACGGTCGAAAGGGGCAGCCCGGGGGAGCCGCAGGATCTCCCGCAGGACGCCGTTTGGGGGTAGCCACGTGTTGAGACGCTCCAGACACAGGGTGGGGGTGCTCGGGGCTGGAGCCTGGGGCACCGCGATCGCCAAGGTTCTGGCCGAGAGAGGGCATCGCGTGGAGCTCTGGGCGTTCGAGCCGTCCGTGGCTGCGGAGATCAATCAACAGCGCACGAACAACCGCTACCTGATCGGGGTGCAGCTCCCCGGCGGGATCACGGCCACGGAGGACCTCGGGAAGGCTGCGGCCCGCAAGGAGTTCCTTGTCCTCGCGGTCCCCACTCCCTTTCTGCTGGGCGTGGTGCGAAAGATCGTGGGAGTGCCCGGCATCCGGGACGGGAAGTGCCAGATCGGCGTGGTCTCCAAGGGATTCATCGAGACGGCGAGCGGGATCCACCTGATCACCGAAGCCCTGGAGGAGCACCTCCCCGAGCTCTACCGCGGCAACCTGGTCTACATCTCGGGGCCCAGCCACGCCGAGGAGGCGGCGCGGGGCAAGATCACCGGCCTGATCAGCGCCTGCCGCAACGGCACGAACGCGATCCGTTTCCGCCAGCTGCTGTTCGGCGGCAACCTTCTGCTGTTCTCGTCCCTCGACGTGCGGGGCGTGCAGATCTGCGCCGCCGTGAAGAACGTCGTGGCCATCGGGTTCGGAATGATGGACGCCCTCAAGGAGTTCTCGGAGATGTTCGGGGACAACACCGAGAGCCTGCTGCTGGCCTCCGGCCTGAACGAAATCCAAAGGATCGGGATGGC
>JAFGFV010000184.1 GCA_016930895.1 Spirochaetales bacterium
ATGCCCAGCTTCTGTTTGACGGAGTCTTCGACTTCCGCCAGCATCTGAAAGGGATCGTAGACCCGGATCTCGCCCCCCTCGATTCCGAGGGCCTTCTTGAGCCGGGCGTACATGCTGGCCTGAATCCCGGTGACCAGGGTGCTGCCCAGATCCAGCGGGACGCGGTCGGGCTCCTCGTGGTTGATCGCCTTCCTCACTCGTTCTCGTGAAGTCATCCAGCTCTCCTGTAGCCGTAGTATGGCGGCCAAGCTCTCGTTGCTGCTCGCCCCCACCTCGTTCTCTCATTATACCCCATGGTATCCCCGGAGCAAAGAACAAAGGCCGGCCGACGTGGTCCCTTGATGTTTCACCCCGCCGAGACTATGCTGAGAGGCGAGCAAACCCTATCATGTCGTCCCTCGAGCGTGGCCCTGCCGGCGGCCCGCGGGTGCAGGGAGCCCTCGCGGTGGCACGGGCATTCCGGCAGGCGGCTTGCGCGTCCCACCAACGGGACAGCTCGGGGGCGTGAAGGGATCGAGGAGGAGCAAACCGATGTGCATGGCTACGGCAATTCTGAGGCAGCCTTCAGGAAGCACCGTCCTGCTGGAAGAGGTTGCCTTCGTGGAGCGGGAAGACAGCGCCGTGGTGTTGAGGCCGCTGTTCGGTGAACAAAAGCGTGTCAGTGCGACGATCAGCGAGATCGATTTTCTGAACTCCACGATCGTCCTGGAGAGGCGAGAGGGGGAAAGGGAATGAAGGTCCTGGTCTGCGGCAAAGGGGGAACGGGGAAGAGCACCTTGACGGCGCTCCTGGCCAAGGAGGTTGCCGGTCGGCAAAGAAGGGTGCTGGTCGTCGACAGTGACGAGTCGAACTTCGGCCTGGCCAATCTCCTGGGAATGGACAAGCCCCGGGATTTCATGGAGTACTTCGGGGGCAAGAAGGTGCTGTTCGAGAAGGTCAAGACCCTGCAGGCGGGCCTGACGACGGCCGAACTTCCCGGAGAGTTTGTTTCGCAGAAGGGTAACATCCGCTTGATCGCCGTCGGGAAGATCTACGATTTCGGGGAAGGCTGCGCGTGTCCGATCAACGCCCTGGCAGCCAAGTTCCTGGAAAGCCTCCGGTTGGAGCCCGACGAGTTTCTGGTCGCAGACACCGACGCCGGGGTGGAGCACCTGGGCAGAGGTGTGGAACGAGGCTGTGACGTCCTGCTGGCGGTGGTGGAACCCTCGAGGGAATCACGGGAGCTGGCGCTGAGGATCGCCGCCATGGTCGGGAACCTGGGCAAGGAGCTGTACTACGTCTTGAACAAGATCGACGACGAGAACGAAGAGGCCGTCATGGATTCCCTGCCCAGGGACAGGGTGATCGCCTCCCTGCCTTCTGACCGGAGGATTGCCCGCTGCGGGCTGGAGGGAAGCGAACCGACTTTCAAACTCGAAGGCGTTTCCCGCATTGCCGACCTCTTGACCGCGCCGGCGAAGGCGGACTGACCGGCGGGGCCCGGCAGGCTCACTCCCTGGACCGGAACACGTCGCTGAAGGATACCGCGAAGGAGGCGATGAAGTCCGGATACAGCAGCTCCTCCACGACCCGGGAAGGGCGCATGCGGTAGGTCAGGTTCATGTCCAGGTCGCAGTGCCAGGGTACGATTCGGAAGGTCACCCCGCCTAGCACTCCGTACCCCCATTTGGAGGATTCGTCGAGCTGGGCAAAGGATCCCTCGAGTCCCAAGCGCCCGGCGAACCAGTCGGCAAAGAAGTGCTCGACCGCAGGCAGAAGCCGCCCGTAGTAATACACCCGGTCCAGACACAGGTCGTTCAGCTGCTTGATGTTCAGGAAGCTCCTGCGCTCGTTGAAGGCAAAGGTGAAGGTATTCTCCAGGAAGATCGGCACGGAGGTTTCCCTGTCTTTCGACAGGGTTACCGGGTCGATGATCTGATAGGTTTCGTTGCAGAAGCCCACGCGGGTATCGAACACGAAGCTTTCGTCCGGGGTGCGATACAGGAGCCCCAGATTGGCGGACGCGACCAGCTTGTCCGCGTTGACGAAGGGCTCGATGGGTCCCCGATCTCCGGAGGAACCGGAGAATATGCCGACCCCCAGTCCCAGGGCCAGGCTGTCGGTGGCCTTGAAGCCCAGATCCAGGATTGCCCCCGCACCCCAGCGGTGCGACGAGCTGCCATCCTCACCGTACACCCCCTCCCAATAGCGGTCCATCTTCTCGTACATGGCCGCCTCGGCCCGCATGCCGAACCGCTCGCCGAGAGGGAAGGCATAGCCGGTGTGGACATTGAAGTCGAACTCCGAGATGGCCTTGGTGCCGTCGAAGGAGACGTAGTTCAGGTACTCGATGGGATCGTGGAAGATGATCCCGTAGACGTGGGTGCCGGTTCCCAGGTTGAGGGTATCCGTCCGGATGATGCCCAGGTAGGCGGGATTCTGGAAGGAGTAGTACGGCTCCGGCATCACGGTGAACTTGGTGGTGTTCACCGTCAGCTTGGACAGGTAGTAGCGGACCGCCTCGCTTGCCGGATCCAGGCGGGTTGCCCTGGCGAGCTCCTGGCGGGCCGCCGCCTCGTCCTGCTGGTCGTAGGCATCGATGGCCCGGGACAGGGCGAATACGGCCTGCTCGTCCTTCTGCCGCTTGGACTCCATCTTGTCGAGGGTGGTCTGGGCCACCTGCAGGTTCAGGTGACGGAGAATCGAGGCGGCGAAGTACCCGGTGATGTAGTCGTAGTTGCTCAGCGTTTCGACCAGCGTTTCGTTCCACTCGACCTTGCCGCTCTGAACGCTCGTCAGGCGCAGGCTCAGCAGGACCTCCGTGTCCATGTCGATGAGCTCGCCGAACAGGATGAACTGTGCGGCCAGCAGCTCCCCGACCCGGAGCTGCGTCTGTGGATCCGCCATTTCGGAGAGGGAAATCTCCATCTCCTCGAGGAGCTCGACGCGGTTCTCCCGTTCGACCAGCTCGACGCCGGGGGACTTGCGCAGCTCCACCGCGACCATCTCGGCGATGCCCTTGCCCATGAATGCGAAGCGCGGGTTGTTGCTGTGCACCACGAAGTCCGAGACGGCAAGCCGGTGGGAGACCGCCTGCGCCAGCACCGAGGCGGCGGCAATCAACAGGCATACCAGAACGAGTCTTTTCATTCCCTATCTCCTGCCCGGGGCGGCAACCGGGCGGCAGCCGCGGGGCGGCTGCGCCTCGAATCCTCTCGCCTGGGGACAGTCCCCATTGTAGACCATGCGAGGCAGAAATCGACCGCTCCCGGCCGTACCCCGGAAATCGACGACGGGGGAAAATCGGCCCTGACTGCAATCAGAGCAGCGGACTGTGGTCCGCGCTCAAGGACGGCGCCTGGCTTACCAGTTCTCTCCGAGCAGCTCGTAGTAAGCCTGCGGATGGGCGCAGGCCGGGCAGGACTTGGGGGCTTCGGGCCCCTCGAAGAG